>JAMLIB010000002.1:300000-386795 GCA_023954415.1 Trueperaceae bacterium | reverse complement strand
GCCTTGGTGAGCCCTATGAGGCCGGCCTTGGCCGCCACGTAGTTCGCCTGTCCGACGTTGCCGCGCAGGCCCACGACCGAGGAGACGTTCACGACCCGCCCGTAACCGGCGCGCAGCATGCCGCGCAGCGCCCCCCGCGCCAGGTAGAAGGCCGAGGAGAGGTTCGTGTCTATCACGCTCCGCCAGTCGTCGTCCTTCATGCGCAGGGCGAGGGTGTCGCGCGTCACGCCGGCGTTGTTGACGAGCACGTCGAGGGCCCCGAAACGCTCCGTGACGCGCTTGATCAGGTCCTGGCACTGCGCGGCGTCGGAGACGTCCGCCCCGAACGCCTCGGCCTCGGAGCCCATGGCCCTGATCGCGTCGGCGACGGCCTCGGCGGGGCCGGACGAGCTGACGTAATGCACGGCCACGGCGTAGCCGCGGCGACCGAGCGTCTCGGCGATGGCCTTGCCGAGCCCACGGCTCGAGCCGGTGACGAGCGCGACGCGCTTGCGTTCTTGGTCCACGAGACCTCCTTGGAAGATGACGTTACAGGAAGACGGCCGACGGCGCGCTCGGCTACCTGGGCGGCCGAGGTCGCCCCGGGCTCCTGCGCGCGCTCGGCTAGGCCAGTGCGGCGGCGAGGCTCGCCGGGTCCGTGACCGCCACGCCGCTGGCGCCGGGCAGGATGCGCCCGAGCAGGCCGACGAGCACGCTGCCGGAGCCGAACTCGACGTAGCGGGTCGCGCCGAGCGCGTCGAGCTTCCGGACGCACTCCACCCAGCGCACGGGCGCCGTCACCTGCTCCGTCAGGAGCCGCGCCGCCTGTGCCGCCCCTTGGAGCGGCTCGGCCGTCACGTTGCACACGATGCTCACGCCGGGCTCTAGGAAGGCGACGGCGGCCAGGTCCGTAGCGAGGCGGGCGGCGGCGGGCGCCATGAGCGGCGAGTGGAAGGGCGCGCTGACCTTGAGGGGGATCGCGCGGCCGCCCTTGGCCTTGAGCGCGTCCGACGCCTTCGCCACGCCCTCTGCGGTGCCGGAGATGACCGTCTGGCCCGGGGCGTTGAGGTTGGCCACCGCCACGAGGTCGGCCGGACCGCCGGCGGCGACCTCGGCGAGGACCTCGCGGATGACGCCCTCGTCGAGCTTCAGGACGGCCGCCATGGCGCCGGCGCCCGCCGGCACGGCGTCTTGCATGTACTGCCCGCGCTTGCGCACGATGCGCACGGCGTCGGCCACGCTCAGCGTGCCGGCCGCGACGTGCGCCGTGTACTCGCCTAGCGAGTGGCCGGCCGCGAGGCGCGGGGCGGCGCCCCCCGCTTCCAAGTAGGCGGCGAACGCCGCGGCGCCGGCGGCCACGAGGGCCGGCTGCTGGTTGGCGGTGAGCTGCAACTCATCGGCAGGGCCTTCCCACATGAGCGCCATGAGCCCTGGCAGGGCGGCCTCCGCCTCGTCCAGCACGCGCTTGGCCGCAGGGGAGGCGGCGTAGAGCTCGTGCGCCATGCCGACGGCCTGCGAGCCCTGGCCGGGGAAGATGGCGGCGACGACGTGCGCGTCGCTCATGCGGGGCCCCAGGTGAGGACGGCCGACGCCCAGGTGAGGCCGGCGCCGAACGAGACGAGGAGCAGGTTGTCGCCGACGGCGATCCTGCCCGTGTCGAGCGCGTTGGCCAGGGCGAGGGGGATGCTGGCGGTGGAGTTGTTGCCGTACTCGTCGACCGTTACGACGACGCGCTCCTTGGGCAGGCTCAGGCGTTCGCGGGCCGCCTCGATGATGCGCAGGTTCGCCTGGTGCGGGACGAAGAGCGAGATGTCGTCGACCGTTAGCCCGGCCTTCTCGACCGCCTCGAGGGTGGCGGTGTTCATGACCCGGACGGCGAACTTGTAGACCTCGCGGCCGTTCATGTAAAGCGAGTCGGAGAGCCTGGCGCCGCTTGGCAGGCAGGCGCCGACCGAGCGCTTGTGCAGGTGGTCGGCCCCGCCGCCGTCGGCGCCGAGCACGACGCCCTTCACCCCGTACGGCTCCGGCACGGCCTCGACGATCGCTGCGCCGCCGCCGTCGCCGAACAGCACGGCCGTCGAGCGGTCGTTCCAGTCGACGATCTTGGTCAACGCTTCGGCGCCGATGGCGAGGACGCGCTTGCACTGCCCCGACTCGACGAGGCTCTTGCCGATGCCGACCGCGTACAGCCAGCCGGGGCAGGCCGCGAGGAGGTCGAAAGCGCCGGCCCTGAGCCGGAACTTCTCCTGGACGAGGGCGGCCGTGGCCGGGAAGAGGGCGTCGGGCGTGTTCGTGGCGACGATGACCATGTCGACGCCGGTCAGGGCGTCGTCGCCGTGGCGCGCCACCAGGTTCTCGACGGCCCGGAAGGCGAGGTCGGACGTGAACTCCTCGTCGGCCGCCACGTGCCTGCGCTTGATGCCCGTGCGGGTGGTGATCCACTCGTCGGACGTGTCCATGATCTTCTCTAGGTCGAAGTTCGTGACGACCTTGGACGGCGCGTACGCGCCGAGGGCCGTCACGCCGGCACGCGGTCTGGTCTCGTTCACGCCCTACCCATGTTCCGTAAGGGCCGCGCGCTGGTTCTCCAGCGGCGCCGGCCGGAAAGCGAAAGGACGGCCGTGGCCGTCCTCCTGACGCGGCCGCGCACGGCCGCCGCTGAAGTTACCGGCCGCCAGCCGTCGTGCCAGCGGCCTGTAATGCCTCAAGCTTCCGCGACCACCTGGCGGCCGTCGTAGCTGCCGCACTCGGGGCAGACGACGTGCGGAGGCTTCATCGTCTTGCACTGGGGGCAGGCCACGAGGGTCGGCGCCGTGAGCGCATGGTGCGCGCGGCGGGCATCGCGGCTGGAGCGCGAGGTGCGCTTCTTGGGTACTGGGTGCTTGGCCATCTGGTACTGCTCCTTCTTGGTGGCGCTCGCCTAATGCGGCGAGGAACGCTCGGGTCTAGCGGCTCGAACCGCTTGGACGCGGTTCAGGCGGAGATGTCGATGTCCTTGAGGGCGGCGAACGGCGATTCGTCGACCTGCTTGACGTGCTTGGGCTGCGGCGCCAGCTCCGGGTGCTCGTTGAGGTTGACGCCTTCCTCGCTCAGGCCGAGGCAGTCGGGCCGGCAGAGCGCAGTTATGGGCAGCTCGATGGCCACCAGCTCCGTGAGGAACGCGCTGAAGTCGACTTGCGGGTCGCCGAAGACCAGCAGCTCGTCGTCGCCCTCCTCACCGTCCTCGTCGAGCATGAGCGGCAGGTCGGACGGCCGGTAGGCCATGGGGTAGACGAAGGACGTCTTCACCGGCGTGTCGACGTCGATCAGGCAGCGGCGGCACTCCATGACGACGGTCCCCTCGACGGAGCCCTCCAGCACGAAGTCGTCGTCGCCCCCAGCGTTGATCACCGTCAGGCGCCACTTCAGCGGTCCTTTGAGCCTCAACCCGTCCGCCTCGAGCAGCTCGTGCGCGGGCGTGAAGAGCCCTTCGCCGCCGACGTCGAGCGGTGCGCCCGGCGAGTGCTGCAAGAGTGAAGACAGGTTGAGCGTGGCCGAACCGCTAGACTGCATCCCTTGAAAGTATAGGCCCGGCCGGGGGCGTGTCAAGCAGCGCGGCGCGCCCGGTCGCGGCGATGGCGGCGCGCCGCCATGGGCCTCGCGCCGCGCCGGTCCGTCAGCTCGCGGCCGCGAGCGCCTGCTCGAGGTCGGCGATGAGGTCGCGCACGTCCTCGATGCCGGCCGAGTACCTGACGAGCGCCTCCGGGATGCCCATGGCGGCGCGCTCCTGCTCCGTCAGCTCCACGTGGCTGCCCGTCCGCGGCGGGGCGACGGTGGTCTCGACGGCGCCGAGGTTGGCGGCGCGGTGCGCGAACCGGAGCCGCGGCAGGAAGGCCTTGACGGCCTCGAAGCCGCCCACGAGCTGGAAGGACAGCATGCCGCCGAAGGCGCGCATCTGGCGCGCGGCGACCGCATGGTTGGGGTGGCTCGGCAGGCCGGGATAGAAGACGCGCTCGACGCGCGGGTGCGCGTCGAGGAAGCGCGCCACGGCCATGGCGTTGGCGCTCTGGCGCTCCACGCGCAGCGCGAGCGTCTTCATGCCGCGCAGCAGCAGGTAGGCGGCGTCCGCGTGCAACGCTGCGCCGTTGACCTCGCGGTAGGCGAACACCTTGGCGACGAGCCCGGCGGCGCCGCAGAGCGCTCCGCCCAGGGCGTCGGCGTGGCCGCCCAGGTACTTGGTCGCGCTGTGGACGACGAGGTCGGCTCCCAGCGCCAGCGGGCTCTGGTTGATGGGCGTGGCGAACGTGTTGTCCACCACCACCGTGGCGCCCTGGGCCTTGGCGTGGCGCGCCAGCAGCTCGATGTCGAGGATCTTGCACGTCGGGTTCGTGGGGGTCTCGAGGTAGACGAGCTTGCAGCCGGCGTCGATGGCCGCGACGATGCCGGCCTGGTCGTCCGTCTCGCAGAGGGCGACCTCGATGCCGAAGCGCGGCAGGTAGTCGAGGAACAGCCGGTTGGTGCCGCCGTACGTGTCCTTGACGGACACGACGCGTTCGCCCGGCGCCAGCAGCGCGAAGAGGGTGGCGCTGATCGCCGCCATGCCGGTGGAGAAGCTCGTGGCGGCCTCCGCCCCTTCCAGGAGGCGGATCTTCTCCTCGAAGGCCCGCACCGTAGGGTTCGTGTTGCGGCTGTAGATGTGGCCATCGGCCCTGCCGAGCGCCACGTCGCGCCAATGGTCGAGGTCGTCGTAACCGAACGCGACGCTATGCACCACCGGGACCTGCGTGGCACCGGCGATGCGCACGCCTTCCTCGCCGCCCCACACCGCCGCGGTCGCGGCCTGCGGTCCGTTCTCCTCGCTCATGCCCTATGCCTCCAATGGGCTAGCCGGCCACGACTTCGGCCGGCTAGCGGACTGCCTGATAGTCGAGATGCAGTCTAGGACATGAGGGGGCTACTCCGGCAGAACGGACAGCAGGTACGCCTGCCTGGCCTCGACGTAGTTCTTCAGGCCCTCGACGGAGGCCTGGAACTGCTCGTAGGTGAACAGCGCGCGCGTGTCGGTGGCGAAGTCGGCGTCGATGCTCTCGTGCAGCTCGGTCACGATCGGGCCGAGCGTGTCCCAGTCGAGCCACTTCTCCGCGATATCGCGGACGTACGCCAGGTAGCGCTCGCGGAGCTCGGGCACCTCGAGCAGGCGCGTGCGCAGAGGCTTGGTCGCGTCGTTCGCGTTGACGAGCGGGTCGATCGTCGTCGCGGAGCCAGAGCCGCCTCGGCCGCCCGGCCCGCGCTCCCCGGCCCCTAGCGCCTCGTTGAAGTCGTGCGGCATGACGTGGAACTTGCCGCTCTCGTCCAGGTAGATGTAGTAGTCGCTCGCCCGGCTGTAGAAAGCGTCGGAGTTCGAGAGCGCGACCTCGAGGGCGAAGAAGCGTAGGACGCCGTCGATGTCGAGGATGGGATCGAGCGCCGCGACGAGGTCCTCCGTCGGCGTATCGTTGAGCGTGCGGAACAGGTCGATCAGGGCCGCCCAGCTCGCGTCCGTGTCCTTGTTGTCGATCTCGTAGATGGAGCGGTACGTGTCGGGGTCGTCGCCGAGGTAGAGCATGCCGCCCTGCCCGTTCGGGCTGCCGGACACCTTCCAGCGCACGCCGCCCGTGTCGTCGAAGTAGTCGGCGAGGAAGTCCTTGTTGTAGTGCTGCTGGTCCTGATAGATGCCCCAGCTCTCGCCGTTGACGACCAGCCGCACGAGCCCGACCTTGGGGACCGCGATGTAGTCCTGCGCGATCATGGAGTAGACGACGGTGCGGAGCGAGCTGGGGTCGTTGGCTCCGTTGATGAGGTTGAGGGAGCGGTAACCGAGCAGGTCCTGGCCGTCGACGAGCAGGTCCAGCTTGAGGCGTAGGGGTCGCTTCAGGCCGGCCGCCACCATGCTGAAGGACGAGTTCCCGCGGAACCGCACCCCGACGTCCGCGTAGGTGACGCCGTCGACCTGCACCGTTCCGATCAGGTGCACGTCCGTGTTGTAGAAGGCCTCGAGCTCCGCCTCCCAGTTCTCCTCGTCTAGTTCGACGAAGATCGTGCGGATCGCCGTGGGGTCGTAGAGGGCGTCCGTCTCTGGGTACGTCGTCACGTCGTCGGCCGTGAGCGACGGACCCGGGGTGCCCGCCACGTTCGTGCGCACGGTCCTCCCGATCGAGGCGAGGGCGGCCGCGCGCTCCGTGGCGTCGAGAACGCCGTCACCGTCCTCGTCGAACTCGTCGACGAGCTCGTACTCCTGCTGGTCGGGTCCGAAGCCGCCGCCGCCCCGACCGCCCGGCATGCCGCCCCGGGGCCCGCCGAACTGGCCCTGGGCCTGCGCGTCGCCGAAGGGCGGCATCCCGCCAGGGAAGTCGGCCGGGAAGTCGGCAGGGAAGTCGGGTGGGAAGCCATCGGGGAGATCCTCCGGGAAGCCGCCGGGGAAGCCGTTCGGGAAGTCCGCCGGCGCTCCGCCCGCCGGCGGCCAGCCCTGGGGCGGCTGACCCGTCGTCGGGTCGCCCGTCTGGGCCTGTTCCTGGGCGAACGCGGCGCCCCAGGGGCCTATGAGGAGCGTGAAGGCTACGGCGATGAGAAGCGAGATGGCGCGCTTACGCATGGTGGTCGTCTCCTTGTCCCCGGCCGTGCCGGGCGAGGTCGTTCCCCGGAGCGTGAGCCTGGGGAGCGTAGTAGTGGACTTGTAGGAGGGCGGAGTCGTGCAGCAGGTCGACCTGCTTGACGGTCACGCCGTGGACGGGGAGGCCCGTGCGCGCCCGGAGGTCGTCGAGGAGGTCCTGGCGCCTCAGGGGCGAGCAGAGGGCCGCGTTGTCGTACCGGACGGTGTGGGTCTCGGCGAACCGGAAGCCCCACTCCTTCTCGAGCACGAAGAGGACCGCCACCAGGAAGCCGTTCGACAGCCCGAGCTGCCAGTACGCCCCCTGCGTGGCCAGGACCGAGTTGAACACCGGGAGCGCCATGAGGACGAAGAGGTAGGTCATCTCGCGGATCGGGAGCTCGTCCGTCCGGTAGCGCAGGATGGAGAAGAGCGCGAAGAGGCCGAAACCGACGCCGACCCCGATCTCGAGGCGCGTCAGGAGGCTCAT
The DNA here is from genome assembly GCA_023954415.1 of Trueperaceae bacterium. Classification (NCBI taxonomy): domain Bacteria; kingdom Thermotogati; phylum Deinococcota; class Deinococci; order Trueperales; family Trueperaceae; species Trueperaceae bacterium. The sequence goes on along the minus strand of JAMLIB010000002.1, from coordinate 379,722 downwards.
CACGAAGTAGACGGTGACGTTGGAGCCGAGGAAGGCGAAGACGTACTCCCGGTTGCCGCGGCCGGGGTAGTAGACGAAGCGCGCGATCAGGATCGCGAACGCGAGGTTGAGGAGCGCGCCGAGGACGAAGTTCGTCAGGTCAGGGGACACCACGGCTCAGGCCTCCACTACCCAGGGCGTCACGGCCCGGATGGTCGGCAGCAGACGGTTCCGTGGCAGCGACGGGTCGAGCAGGCTCGCGAAGACGCAGTACTTGCTGAAGCCCCGCGGCCGCACCCGTTGGGCGCGCACGGCCCGGAGGAACTCCGACCGGTTGTCCAGCCGCGCCTGCTTGACCTCGATGATCGCCGTGCCCACCAGCGCGAGGCTCGCTGCGCCTGAGGCGAACGTGAGGTCGGTGTCGATCGTCACGCGCTCCGGGCGCGCCTGGTGCACCAGGGTGAGGCGCCTGTAGCCGTTGAGGAGCTTGGTCTCCAAGGGCCGGTCGCCGAGCGCGCCGCCGGCCGTGTCGCCGAGCAGGTCGCTCGGGGCGGCGTCCAGGGCGAGGTCGGCGAGCAGGAGCCCGGAGAGCTCGTCCGCGGCCGGCGCCCGCGAGGGATCGCTCGTCTGGACGCGGCGCTTGACCGTGCGGCCGTCGTTGAGGCGGTTCTTGACCTCGAGGAACGAGAGGCCGCTGCTGAGGTAGACGCGGCTACGGACCTTCGCTCGCGGCGTCCTGCCACGGTGATGGGCGCGCAGGAGCCCGAAGCCGGGCGTGTCGAAGTAGCGCGTCGAGTAGGGCTGCCATACCTCGCCCTCGAGGGAGACGGCGCGGTACGCGCCGCGCGCGCCCTCGAGGACGGCTATCAGGTCCGCCAGATGGACGACGAACTTCTGGTCGACGCGGCTCATCAGGCTGGCTCCGCGCAGCTCGTGGAGACCGATCCTCGGGAAGGCGTCCACCGCCGCGCCCAGCCTCTCTGTCTGGTCTGCTCTCATGCCCGAAGGCTAGGCAACGACTGTTTCGGTTGCGTTTGAGGCCCTTCGCCGCGAGAACGTGGCCCGGGGCGAAACGGAACCTGAACATGGTGACGCTATGCTTCACGCACGATGTCACAAGCTCTGGCAGACACCAAGGCGCTCGCAGGACGGCGCGTGCTGATCGTCGAGGACGAGGAGAGCCTCGCCGACATCATCGAGCTGTACCTGCGTCAGGCGGGTTGCAGCACGGAGAAGGCCCGCGACGGCCTGCGCGCCCTCGACTACCACGACCGGTGGCGGCCCGACCTCCTCATCCTCGACCTCGGGCTGCCCCTGCTCGACGGCCTAGAGGTGTTGCGGCGCATCCGGGAGAAGGCCACGACCCCCGTGCTGATCCTCACCGCCAGGGCGGAGGAGGCCGACGAGATCGCCGGCCTGCACCTCGGCGGCGACGACTACCTCGTGAAGCCCGTCAGCGCCAGGCGCCTCCTCAGCCGGGTGGCGGCGCTCATGCGACGTGCCTACTCGACGGAGGGCCGGTCGGCGATCCACGTCGGGACGCTCGAGATCGACTCCTACTCGCATCGCGTGAGCGTGGCCGGCGCCGCTGTGGACCTGACGCCGACCGAGTACCGCCTCCTCGAGCACCTGGCCGCCACCCCGGACAGGGTGATCTCGCGCGCCGAACTCATCGAGAACGCCATGCCGGAGAGCGACGCGCTCGAACGCGCCGTCGACATCCACCTCACGCACTTGCGCAGGAAGCTCCGCGAGGCCGGCGCTGGCGAGCCGATCCGGACCGTCCGCGGGGTCGGTTACAGCCTGGGGGCCGACGGCGGATGAACAGGCTCGTCTGGCGGACGGCGCTGGCCATGCTCGTCGTCGTCGCCCTGGCCATCGCCATCGTCCCGCTCGCGCAGCGCGTGGCCGACTGGCGCACGCTCGCGAGCTTGCCCGACGACTTCAAGGGCAGGGTCCAGAAGGAGATGGGCCCGCCGCACCCGCCCCCCGCGTACGGCGAGCCCGCGGGTCCCGACGACCCCAACTTCTTCCAGGAGGAGAGCCGTCGGCTCTTCGACTTCCTCGCCCAGCAGCGGCGAGCGCGCAACGAGGCCGTCGTGGTCGGGCTGCTCTTGGCCGTCGGAGTGGCCGGGCTCCTGGCGCTCTGGCTGTCGCGCAGCCTCGTGAGGCCCATCGAGGCCGTGTCCGGCACCGTCAAGAAGCTCGCCACCGGCGACTGGAGCGTGAGGATCGCGGAGCCGTCCGGCAGGTGGCCGGAGGAGGCGCGGGAACTGGCGACGGACTTCAACAGCCTGGCCGAGGCCCTGGAGCGCTACGAGGGCGGCCGCCAGGCCATGCTGGCCGACACCGCCCACGAGCTGCGCAACCCCCTCGCGGCCATGCAGCTCCGGCTGGAGGCCATGGGCGACGGCATAGTACCGGCCTCCAAGGAGGAGCTGGCCGTCCTGCAGAACCACGTCGCGCTGCTCACGCGGCTCGTCCAGGACCTGAGGACGCTCTCCCTGGCCGAGAGCCACCACCTCCAGCTCGAGCCGCAGGACCTCGACGCCGGCGACCTCGCCAAGGACGTGATGGCGATGCTGCGCCCCGTGGCGGCCAAGCACGGCGTCGAGCTCGTCGCCGACGTCGAGCCGGCCACCGTGCGAGCCGACCCGGCCCGGCTCCAGCAGGTAGTCATGAACCTGCTCGACAACGCCATCGCCGTCAGCCCCGAAGGCGGCGTCGTGACGGTGCGCGTCGCTCGGGAGGGCGGGACCGTTAGGCTGAGCGTCTCCGACCAAGGCCCCGGCATCCGACAGGACGAGCTCGACGTCGTGTTCGAGCGCTTCGTGCAGGGGCATAGGCAGGACACGCGCAGGGGCAGCGGGCTGGGGCTCGCCATCGTCAAGGCGATAACTACGCTGCACGGCGGCACCGTGACGGCCGCCAGCAACGGCGTGCCTGGCGAGGGGGCTGTCCTCGGCGTCGTGTTGCCCGCGGTGGCGGGTTAGCGCGACCAGTCGCAGGAGACCCGGCCCGCCGACGCGCACCGGGTATGCTCCATAGCCGACATGTTCCTCGTCGTTCCCTGCATAGACATCCAGCAAGGCCGCGCGGTGCGGCTCTTCGAGGGCGACCCCGGGCGCGAGACCGTCTACTTCGCCGATCCGCTCGAGGCCGCCCGGAAGTGGGACGCCCTCGGCGCGACCTGGCTGCACGTGGTCGACCTCGACGCCACCATCGGCAGCGGCCAGAACGCGCAGGCGGTCGCCCGCCTCGCCGCAGGGGTCGGCGCCAAGGTCGAGCTGGGCGGCGGGGTCAGGAGCGTCGCAGCCGGGCGCGAGTGGCTCGCGGTGCTCGACCGTGTGGTGCTCGGCACCGTCGCCATCACCGACCCGGACGTGGTGAGCGCCCTGCTCGAGGAGTTCGGCCCGGAGCGCGTATGCGTCTCGATAGACGCGCGCGGCGGCCGCGTCGCCGTGCGCGGTTGGGCGGAGACGACGGAGCTCGACGCCGTCCAACTCGCCGGCCGGATGGTCGCTCGTGGCGTTACGCACGTCATCTACACGGACATCTCCCGCGATGGCACCATGCGCGGCGTGGACGAGGAGCCGGTGGCGCGCATGCGCGACGCGTTCCCCGGCACGCTCATGGCGGGCGGCGGGGTGGGCACGGACGCCGACCTGGACGTGTACGAGCGCCTCGGGCTCCAGGGAGCGATCGTCGGCCGCGCCCTGTACGAGGGGAGGATCGGTTATCCCAGAACTACCTGAGGTCGAGACCGTGCGGCGCGAGTTGGCGCCGTGGCTAACTGGGCGCGAAGTCCGCTCAGTAGACCTGCTAGCGCCGGCGGGGCCCAAGTACGCCGGCCTGGAGCGCCTCGCAGGCAGGCTCATCGAGGGCGTCGGGCGGCGCGGCAAGTTCCTCCTCATGCCCTTGAGCGGCGGTCTGGAGCTCGTGGCGCACCTCGGCATGACGGGCGTGATAGCCGACCACGCGCCGGACCTGCGCGCGTCCACCCACCTGCGCGTCAAGGTCGAGCTCTCGGGCGGCGACCCCGGCACGCTCTTCTTCATCGACCCGCGCCGCTTCGGACGCTTCCTCGTCGTCGACGCCGGTCGCTACCCGACCTTGCCAACGCTCGCGGCCCTCGGCCCCGAACCGCTCGGCGACGACTTCACCCACACCGGCCTGGCGGCCGCCTGCGCGCGCTCCACCATGCCCGTCAAGGCGTACCTCCTGAGCCAGCGGCCCGTGGCCGGCGTCGGCAACATCTACGCCGACGAGGCGTTGTGGCGCGCCGGCATCCACCCCCTCACGTCGGCCGCCTGGCTGGGCGAGGACCAGGTCGCCGCCTTGCACGCCGCCATCCGTGAGGTGCTGGCTGCGGCCGTCGCCGCCCAGGGCACGACGCTGTCCGACTACCGCACCGTGCGTGGCGGGACGGGCGAGTACGCGCGTCAGCTCCTCGCCTACGGCCGCGCCGGCGAGGCGTGCCCCCGCTGCGGGACGGAGATGGAGCGCTCCGTCGTCGGGCAGCGGGGCACGACGCACTGCCCGACGTGCCAGCCGGCGCCGGGCGCGGCGCGGCCGACCGTGTCGGCCGCGCGGTCGCGTGCCGGCGCGGAGCGCGCTCGGGACCCTAAGGCCGCCCGCCGCGCTGCCCCGCCACGCGGCGGGAAGGGAGGCGCGTGAAGCGCCACCGCACGGAGATCCAGGTCCGGTTCGCCGACACGGACGCCCTGGGGCACATCAACAACGCGGTCTACGCCACTTACGCCGAGCTGGGGCGCGTCGAGTTCATGCGCGCGCTCGGCATAGAGCCGGGCGGTTTCATCCTCGCGCGCCTCGCGCTCGATTACCGCCGCCAGGTGCGGTTGGGGGAGCGCGTGAGTGTCGAGACGTGGGTGGAGCGCGTCGGCAACACCAGCATCACCATGCGGCAGGTCGTGCTCGCCGGGGGCGGGGCGGGGGCTGCGGTCGCGACCGCAGCCGCTCCCGAGGGGGCAGCCGCGGTCGCCACTGCGGTCGCCACTGCGGTCGCTGCCGAGGTCGAGGCGGTCGCCGTCACGTTCGATTACGCGACGAACGGGCCGGTGCGCGTGCCCGACCGGATGCGGGAGCTGTTCAGGAGCTGGCAGGAAGGGTAGCAGCCGAGGCGGCAGGGCGCCGCCGTGGGTCGGGTGCAGCACAGGGGCGAACACGCCGTGCGTGCCGCGCGGTGGCTTGCTACGACGCGGCACGCGGCCATGCGCAGGACTTTGGTCCCTGGCGGGAGCCGACCGCCGGCCGCTACGCTTCAAGTCGAAGCGGTAGGGGTTCGAGGCACGGCCTAGCGGGCCGACGCCCGTGACCGATGAGGTTCCTCACCTAAGCGCCCACGGCGGATATACAGGGCGCGGTCGGCTGAGAAGGCGAGGCCCCGAGCTCGAGCCCTTCGAGACCGCTGGGGAGCTTCCGAGTCTCGTGGCATACGTGCCGCTCTTCGGAAAGCAGTGCCGGGAAAGACCCGGCGCCACGGACCCGGAAGCCCGTTCTCGTCACAAGCCGGAGCAGTTAGGATACGTGGCGTGGGAGAAGGCGGTCACTCCGGCCACAGGCGTGTGGTGGCCGTCACCGGTGCATCTACTGGCATCGGCCGTGCGGTGGTGGCCTACCTGCTCGAGCGGGGGTTCACGGTGTACGCGGGCGTGCGCCGCGGCGAGGACGGCGACTCCCTGCGCGTCGAGGCGGAAGCGCGCTTCGGCACGTCCGACGACTTGCGGCTCCTCTTCCTCGACGTCACTGACGAAGGCCAGGTCGCGGCGGCCGCCGAGCGCGTGAACGCGGAGCTCGACGGCGGGCACTTCCACGGGCTCGTCAACAACGCGGGGATCGCCACAGCCGGTCCCATGGAGTTCCTGCGCCTCGACGACCTGAGGCGGCAGCTCGAGGTCAACGTGGTCGGCCAGGTCGCCGTCGCCCAGGCGTTCCTCCCGCTCGTGCGGGAGCGGCCGGGGCGGCTGGTGTTCGTCGGCTCCGTCTCCGGTCTCGTGTCCTCCAGGCTCCTAGGCGCTTACGCCGCCTCCAAGTTCGCCCTCGAGGCCGTCGCAGACGCGTTCAGACGCGAGCTGGCCCCGCACAAGGTCAAGGTGTCGGTCGTCGAGCCGGGGCGCATCGCCACCCCCATCTGGGAGAAGTCGTTGGAGGAGGGCCTCGTCCGCATGGACGAGATGGGCCCCAAGGCGCGCGAGTACTACGGCGAGCTCGTCAAGGACCTCGCGGCCGGCGCCAACTTCGCCGCCAAGCACGGCACGCGGCCGGAGGCGGTTGCGCGCGCCGTGTACCGCGCCCTCTCGGAGCGGCGGATGCGGACGCGCTACTTCGTGGGCTCCGACGCGCACTTCATCAACGTGCTGAGGCGCGTGCTGTCCGACCCGATCCTCGACAAGGTCGTCAACTCCTCGGGCCGCTGACGGAGCGCCCGGCGCCGCACGACGAGCCGCTGCCGCAGGTGCTAACCTGCCCCCTACGCACGCGGCGGCAGGGGTCTCGAAGCAGTCGTGGCCAGCGCCTGCCGTCCATTCGAGCCGCGCACACGCGGCGCTTGCAAGTCGGAGGACAGATGCGTAGAACCATCGCTGCCTGCCTAGTGGCCGTCGTCGTCTCGGCCGCCGCCGCTCAGACGGACTGGACCTGCCCGGACGGCTTCGCGGGCCAGACCCTGAGCGTCTACAACTGGGCCACGTACGTGGCCGACGACACCATCTCGAACTTCGAGGCCGCCTGCGGCGTGCGCGTCATCTACGACACGTACGGCTCCGACGAGGACATGGTCGTGCGCCTGCGCCAAGGGAACCCCGGCTACGACATCGTGGTGCCGACCAACGCCAACGTCCCGACCATGATCAGGGAAGGGCTCCTCGAGAAGATCGACCACGGCAAGCTCACGAACCTCGGCAACCTGGACGCCACGTTCATGAACCTGCCGTTCGACCCGGGCAACGAGTACACGGTCCCGTACCAGTGGGGCACCGTCGGCATCGGCTACAACGTCGACAAGGTCGGCGAGATCGCCTCGTGGGCAGACATGTTCGCTTACGACGGCCCGGTAGCCTGGCTGCAGGACACCACCGCGATGCTCGGCATGGGCCTGCTGATGGTCGGCAAGGACCCCAACAGCGAGAGCGCCGCCGACATCGACGAGGCCGCGCAGTTCCTGATCGACAACGGCCGCAACGTCATCTACATCGCCCAGGACGATGGCCAGGAGATCCTCGCGCGCGGCGAGGCCGACATCGTGGTCGAGTACTCCGGCGACATCTTCCAGGTCATGGACGAGTGCGGGTGCGACACCTACGCCTACGTCATCCCGGAGGAGGGCACGAACTTCTGGGTCGACAGCCTCGCCATCCCCAAGGGCGCTCCGAACAAAGCCCTCGCCGAGGCGTTCATCGACTACATCCTCTGGCCGCAGGTCGGCGCCGACATCTCTAACTACACGGCCTTCGGGACCCCGAACCTGGCCGCCCTCGACGACGGCCTCATCGACGAGGAGCTCGCCGAGGACCCGGCCATCTACCCGAGCGACGAGACGAAGGCGCGTCTCTTCTTCGCCGAGCAGTCCGAGGCCCGCGAGCCGCTCCTCAACGACGCCTGGGACATGGTCAAGATCTTCGTCGGGCGCTAGTAGGGCGTTCGCCGGCTGCGTAGGGAAGGGCCGCGGACCGCGAGATCCGCGGCCCTTTCGTCTGCTCGCTCGGCGCTCCCGCCTTCGGTTAGGATGTGCGCCAAACCATGACGCCGGCGCCAGCTGTAGAGATCCGCAACCTGGTCAAGGAGTTCATCGACCCTCGGACCAAGTCCGCCGTGCGGGCCGTGAACGACATCGACCTCGAGATCCGCGAGGGCGAGTTCTTCGCCATGCTCGGCCCGTCCGGCTGTGGCAAGACCACTACGCTGCGCGTCATAGCCGGCTTCGAGGACCCCGACTCTGGCGAGTTGCTCCTGAGCGGCCGGTCCATGCGCGGCATCCCCTCGTTCCACCGGCCGGTCAACACGGTGTTCCAGGACTACGCCCTCTTCCCCCACATGACCGTCATCCAGAACGTCATGTTCGGCATGCGCATGGCGCGCGTGCCAGCGGCCGAGGCCCGCGCGCGGGCCGGCGAGGCCCTCGAGATGGTGCGGCTCCCCAACGTGGAGCGGCGCAAACCCCTCCAGCTCTCCGGCGGCCAGCGCCAGCGGGTCGCGTTGGCGCGCGCCCTCGTCAACCGCCCGAGCGTCCTCCTGCTCGACGAGCCCCTTGGCGCCCTCGACCTCAAGCTGCGGCGCGCCATGCAGTTCGAGCTCAAGCGCTTGCAGCAGCAGGTCGGCATCACGTTCGTATTCGTCACCCACGACCAGGAGGAGGCGCTCACCATGGCGGACCGCATCGCGGTCATGAACATGGGCGAGGTGCTGCAGGTCGGCCGACCGGAGGACATCTACGAGCGTCCGTCCGGACGCTTCGTCGCGGACTTCATCGGCGAGACGAACTTCCTGCCCGGCGTGCTGGAGGCGAAGTCCGGCTCCGAGGGCCGCGTGCGGCTGGCCGACGGCACCGTCCTCACCGGAGCGGTGCGCGACCCGGACCTCGTCGTCGGCAACGGCGTGGCGCTAGCGCTGCGACCGGAGAAGCTCGCGGTCGAGAACGTCGCGACCGACGCTCCGCCCGACCTGTTGCCGGGCCAGTCGGCGCTGCCCGGTAGGGTCATCGGCGCCACGTACCTGGGCACGGACGCCCGCTACCAGGTCGAGGTGGCCGGCGGCGTCACCGTCGTGGCGCGCGTTCAGAACCAGCAGCACGGCTTCAGCGGCATGCTCGCGGAGGGGACCCCCGTGCGCCTGAGCTGGGCGACCGAGCACGGCTCGGTGCTCGCCTGAGGGCGGTCGGCGCGCGGCCGGCGAGGTGCCGGACGGCGCGCGGGCCTATGATGTGCTCACCATGTCGGTTCCTACCCTAGACCTGAAGGGGTCGCCCTTCGACTTCGGGCTGACCCACGGCAAGGCGTTCCGCGCGGCCATCCGCACGTACGCCACGGAGCGCGTGGCGCTCGCAGGCGGCGCGGCGTGGACCGGCCGCGAGCTGAGCAGGCGCGCCGTCCTAGCCCTGGCTGACGCCTGCCTCGAGGCGCACGGCGCTTACGCCCCCGACCTCGTGACCGAGCTGGAAGGCATGGCGCGGGCTACCGACCTCTCGCTCGCCGAGCTGGTCGTGGTCGGCGGCTTCACGGACTTCATCGACACGGTGGCGGCCGGCGGCGGCGCGGGCCTCGAGACGGCGGCCGTCGACGACTGCACGGCCTTCCTCGTGCCGGGCGCGCGCATGGCCGACGGCGCGGCGGCCTTCGGCCAGACCTGGGACATGCACGAGGACTCGACGGAGCACGTCGTGCTCCTGCGGGGCCGTCCGAAGGACGCCCCCGACTTCCTCGCGTTCACGACCGCCGGGGCGCTGGCGATGATCGGCATGAACGAGGCCGGCCTCTCGGTGGGCATCAACAACCTCATGGGCGCCGACGGACGTCCGGGCGTCACGTGGCCGTTCGTCGTGCGCGAGATGCTCAAGGCCGAGGACCTCGAGGGGGCGCTCGCGGCTCTGGCCAGGGCGCCGCTCGCTGGCGGGCACAACTACCTCGTGCTCGACGCCAGCGGGGCCGGCGCCAACGTCGAGGCGATGCCGACGGCGAGCCACGTCACGCGCCTCGACGGGCGGGCCGTGGCGCACACGAACCACAACCTTGGCGCGAACACCAAGGCGGTCGAGCGCCCCCGCGACCCGGCCTCCCAGGCCAGCTCCGAGGCGCGCCTTGCGGACGCCGAGCGGCTCCTCGATCGCGACGACCTGACGGTGGACGACCTCAAGGCCGTCACGCGGCACACGGGCACCATATGCTACCGGGGCTCGGCGCCCAAGTTCGTTGGCACGTGCGGCGGCGTGGTCACGCGGCCGCGCACGCGCGAGCTGTGGGCCGTGAAAGGCCTGCCGAGCGAGGGGGCCTACGACCGCTTCGCCTTCGAGGCGACGCCGGCGTGAGCGTGGCGGAGGGTCGAGCCGGTCAGCGGCGCAAGCCGCGCGTGCGCATCGTGCAGGCCGCGCCGGCCCACGCGGCCGCGCTCGAGGAGTTGCAGCGCGTGTGCTTCCCCAACCTCGGCGCTCAGGAGCTGATGACCCGCGAGAACTTCCTCGAGCACCAGGAGCGGTTCCCGGAAGGGGAGTTCGTGGCGCTGGCGGCGGACGCTCCCGACGGCACCCCGCTCGCGGAGGAGGCGGTCGTTGGCCTCGGCTCCGGCTTCCTCGTCGACTTCGACGTGCAGCGCCCCGAGCACGTGTTCCACGACATCATCGCCGGCGGCACCTACGCCAACCACGACCCGGACGGCGCTTGGTACTACGGGGCCGACATCAGCGTGCACCCCGATTACCGCGGCGCCGGCCTCGGCCGCGGCCTGTACGACGCCCGCAAGGCGCTCGTCAGGCGGCTCGGGCGCAAAGGGATAGTGGCGGGCGGACAGCTCCCGGGCTACCCGCGCTACCGCGACCGGCTCACCGTCGCCGAGTACGTCGAGAAGGTAGTGGCCGGCGAGATCACCGACCCGACCCTCACCTTCCAGCTCGCCAACGGCTTCGAGGTCTACGGCCTCATCCACGGCTACATCGAGGACGACTACACGGACGACTGGGCGAGCTTCATCGTCTGGTTCAACCCGGATCTGCACTTCCCCGCGTTCGGGGAGTAGGCCGCCCCACGCGCACGTGCGCGTAGGGCGCAGGCCCGCGTCACATGCGCATCAGCCGGCGCGCGTGCCCGCGTCTCGCCGCTTTCCAGGAGTAGACCGCTATGCCGAACGAACATCCGGTGGCCGGGCCCCCGGCGGGCTACGTCGCCGCGCCCCCGCGCCTCGCCGAGGCCGCCGAGGCGGCCGCGCTCGTGGCCGCGTACGAGCTGGCGCACGAAGGGGTCGCCAACACCTCCACCGAGACGCTGGAGGGCGACTGGGCTGGGGCCGACCTGGAGGCGAACGCCGTGCTGGTGCGCGGTCCGGGCGGCGAAGCCGTGGCGCTGCTGGACACGGTGCCGAGCCGCGCCGAGCTCCTCCTCACCTACGCCTTCGTGGCCCCGGACGCGCGGGACGCCGAGGAGCTGAGCGCCTACCTGGCGGGCGCCGCCGAGGCGCGGGCGCTGCGCCTCTCCGGCGGCGGCCCCGTGACCGTTCGCAACTACCTGCCGATCGCCGACGTGCGGTTGGCGGCGAGCCTCGCGGCGCGCGGTTACGCGAACGTGCGGACCATCTACCGTATGGAGACCGAACTCGCCGCGCCCCCGCCGCCGCCGGAGTGGCCGGACGGGGTCAGCGTGCGCGACTACGCGGGCAGCCCGGACGAGCCCGCCGCGTACGAGGCCTTCGAGCTCGGCTCCGTCGGCATGTGGAACCGGCCGGGCAACACCTTCGAGCAGTGGTCGGCCAGCGTAGGGCGCCTGCGCGGCGAGATGCGCCTGGCCTTGGCTGACGGCGAGATCGTGGGGATGAGCATCACGCGCGCGCCGCGGACGAGCGCCGCCGGCCTGGTGCAGAGCTTGCGGGTCGTGCCCGCTTGGCGCAGGCGCGGCCTCGGTGCCGCTCTGCTCGCCGACGCGTTCGGGGCGTGTCACGCGCTCGGCAAGCGCCGGGTGGGCCTCACCGTCGACGCCGACTCGACCACCGGCGCCCCGGAGCTCTACCTGCGTTCCGGCATGCGCGTGACGCAGCGGTACCTCGTGTTCGAGCGTCGCGAGGGCGCTCAAGCGATTGGTTGAGCATGGGCTAGTGGATATGCAAGTCGCAGGTGCCGGAGCGGCTCTCCTATACACGTTGAACCGTGACCACTTGGCCGCGGAGCCGGTGTTAGCTCTCCTTGGCATGCGACGCACGCTTGCTAGGCGCCTCACCTCGGCTTTGGAGGAGTGGGGCGTCCAGCCGTGTCATGCGAGCCTCTTCGGCTCTGCTTCCCGTGGCGATGGCGGTACGGATGGTGACATCGACGTCTTCCTGGTTCGGCCGCCGGGACTGGACGCCGAGGCGCCCGGGTGGCGGAGCGATGTCGACGTGTTGAGCGCCGCGGTGTTGAGGTGGACCGGAAACCGTGCTGGAATCGCGGAGGTCTCCCTTGGCGATGTTCACCGCCTCAAACGCGAACGTCCGCCCATAGTCGAGAACCTGGAGCGTGACGCGATAACCCTGGTGGGTATCGACGTTCATCGACTCTTCGCAGCCGCCGAGGGATGACGGCTATGACTACCCGTTCTCAGCCCTGTGGTGAGGCTGACGCTCGGTCCAGGTTCCAGGCGGCACAGAAGTTCCTTGAAGCCGCGGCGCTCCTGGAGGAGATAGCCGATGGGCGAAAGGAAGCGGCGAAGGCGCGCAGGCGTTCGATCGATATCAAAGATCCGGCTCAGTACGGGATGACCCATTTGAGTCGAGACCAGCAGAAGGTGGCTATGCGACAGGCGGAGCTCTTGGTCAAGTTCTCCTCCGAGCAGTTGCGTGACTGATGCGTGATAAGGATCGTCCTTAGCTATGTTGCCTAGCTTGGTGCTCGACGGGCACTATTCATGTCCTTGACCGGCGGATGCAACGCACTTACACTGTGATCGACGTCGGTAAAACGTTTAACCTTAAGCCCTGACCTAGGCCGAGGAGGCTCCTGGATGGCCAGTATGCGAGACGTTGCCGAAGCTGCAGGCGTTTCCGTCGCCACGGTCTCGCATGTGCTGCGGGGCACGAAGCGGGTCACGCCTGCGGTCGGCGCCCGCGTCAGGGCCGCCGCCGAGGCGCTCGGCTACGTTCCCAACGGACAGGCGAGCGCGTTGCGCACGGGTCGGACGGGAGTGATCGGGGTAGCGCTGCCCGATCTGACCAACCCCTTCGTCGCGGCGATGCTCCACGCCGTCGAGGCCGCGGCGCGCGCCGCAGGCTTCTTGGTGATGGTCCACGACACGGGGAACGACCTGCTCCTGGAGCCGACGGCGCTGGGCCGGCTAGTGGCGCTACGCGTCGACGGGATCGTCTGGGTACCGGCACACGACCAGGGCGGCGCCCGGCTCATGCGCACGGTGGGACGCACCGGCCCCGGCGCGCGCCGCGAGCTGCCCCTCCCGGACGTCCCGCTGGTGACGGTCGACCAGCCGGTCGCCGACCGTGACGCCGTCTTCTCGGACCACGTCTCGGGCGGCACGCTCGTCGCCGCTCACCTCAAGGCGCTGGGCGCGCGCCGCGTTGCCCTGCTTCACGGGGCTTCGGGCGTCACGAGCTCGCGGGCGCGCCGCCGGGGGTTCCTCACCGAGTGGGACCCGCTCACGCCCGTGTGGGAGGCGCAGAGCGGCTTCGGACCCGAGCTGCCCGGTGCGGTCGTCAGGCGCCTGCGCGGCGGCGGGTTCGACGCGGTGGCGTGCGCCAACGACGCCGTCGCCGTCGCCGTCATCCGCACGCTCGAACGCGACGGGGTGAGGGTGCCGCGCGACGTCTCCGTGGTCGGCTTCGACGACGTCCTGCTGGCGAGGCTGGTGAGCCCGCAACTCACGACCGTGCGCCAACCGCTTGGCGCGATCGGGGCCGCCGCCGTGCGCCTCCTCGTCGAGCGGATGGCGGACCGCGCGCGTGCGGCTCGGCAGGTCGTACTGCCCGTCGAGCTCGTGGTACGCGGCTCGACGGCCGCCAAGCATGTCGCCAGGGAGTCCGTCGGACAGCCCGCGACTGCCCGAGCGGAGGAGAGGTCGAGAGGCGCATGACCGAGGGCCGGGCAGGTCGCGCCATCGCGGTCGTCGGCAGCGTGAACATGGACCTGGTGGTGCGCGTGGCGCGCCACCCGCGGCCGGGCGAGACGCTGCTAGGCTCCGACTACGCCACGCACCCGGGCGGCAAGGGCGCCAACCAGGCCGTCGCGGCCGCGCGGCTCGGCGGCAACGTGCGGTTCGTGGGGCGCGTCGGCGCGGACGCGTTCGGCACCCAGCTCGCCGCGGCCCTCCAGCACGACGGCGTCGACATCGCCGCTCTCGGGCGGAGCGCCCGGCCGAGCGGCGTGGCGTTCATCCAGGTCGACGAGCGCGGGCAGAACAGCATCGTCGTCTCGCCCGGCGCGAACCACGACCTTGACGTGGTCGACCTGAGGACCGGGGCGCTCGCTACCGCGTCGGTGCTCATGCTGCAGCTGGAGATCCCGCTCGAGGTCGTCCTGGCGGCCGCGGCCGCGGGTCGGCGCGCCGGTGCGCTCGTCATGCTCAACCTCGCGCCCGCCAGGCGCCTCGAGCCGAGCCAGCTGGCGGACGTCGGCCTGCTGCTCGTGAACGAGCACGAGGCGGTGATCCAGCTGGGGGCTGTTGCCGAAGGGAAGACGCCCGAGGAGTGGGCCGTGGCCCTGTGCCGCTTCGTGCCTTGCGCGGTCGTCACGCTCGGGGCCGACGGGGCCGTGTGGGCGTGCCGGGCGGAGTCCGTGGACGCACGCGGAGATCGCGATGTGAGTGCTTTCGGGAGGACCGACGCGGAGTCGGAGGGTTGGCCGGGAGGCGCGCTGCACGGTCGGGTGCCAGCGTTCGAGGTGAACCCGGTCGACACGACGGCGGCCGGCGATGCCTTCGCGGGGGCGCTGGCTTACTGGTTGGCGCAGGTCGGTAGTGCGAGAGCGAGGTTCGGCATCGGGGTTGGGAGGGACGGTTCGGCACCGTTCAGCGCTTCGTCAGGTTCGGCGCACGTGGTGGAAGGTGCCGGCGAGCACCCGCTAGCGGTTGCCGTGAGGTTCGCCAGCGCCGCTGGCGCCCTGGCAGCCACGCGCCCGGGCGCGCAGCCGTCGCTGCCGATTCTGGCGGAGGTGATGGATACGCTTCGTGGAGGGTCATGATCATGGGGTCGTATGGGCCGTGGCCTCGTACCGGGACATGCCGGCCGGAAAACGTCGGACAAGCGAGTGGCGGATGCCACACGAGCGGAGGTCGGTGGTAAGAAGTAGCGATGACGCTGCTGATCGCTGGCTTGCCGGAGGCGTACCTCGGGGCCGACTCGATAGTCGAGTCGACGCACCCCGACGTCGTCGCCCTTGCGGCGGCGCTTCGCTCTTCGAACCAGGAAGACGAGGCGTTCGCCGGCGCGGCCTTCGCGTGGGTACGAGACGAGGTGGCGCATTCGTGGGATGCCCGCGACCCCCGGGTGACGCTCACGGCTTCCCAGGTGCTGAGTGAGCGGGTGGGCCTCTGCTACGCGAAATCGCACCTTCTGGTCGCACTATTGCGCGCCGGAGGCATCCCGGCGGGGCTGTGCTACCAGCGGCTGCGGGACGGCGATGGACACGTGCTTCACGGTCTCATCGCCGTGCACCTCCGTGGAGGGTGGCACCGTCAGGATGCCCGAGGGAACAAGCCGGGGGTAGAGGCACGTTTCTCGCTGGACGGCGAGCAGTTGGCCTACATCGTCGACGCCGATGCCGGAGAGGTGGACTATCCGGCGGTGCATGTATCACCAGTCAAGCCCGTCGTGGCGGCGCTTGGCGGGGCCGAGGACGTGTTGATGCTATGCGAAGGAGGCCTGCCGACGGGGCTCGAGGCGGCCGAGTCATGACGAAGCGCCTGGCGCTAACGGACACGAGAGATCAGAAGTGCCGCCTGGCGCCTAGAACCGCCCGAACCGCTCCCAAGCCGCCCGCTCGAGCGCCTCGCGGTGCGCCGGGTGGGCGATGCCGATGAGCGCCCGAGCCCGCTGCCGCAGGTTCTTGCCGTGGAGCGAGGCCGCCCCGTGCTCCGTGACGACGTAGTCGACGTGCGCCCGCGTCGTCACCACCCCGGCGCCGGGTTTCAGGTACGGCACGATCCGGCTCTCCCCGCGCGAGGTGGCGGACGGCAGCGCGATGATCGGTTTGCCGCGCTCGGACAGGGAGGCGCCGCGGATGAAGTCCATCTGGCCGCCCACGCCCGAGTACTGGAACGTGCCGAGCGAGTCGGCGCAGACCTGGCCGGTCAGGTCGATCTCGAGGGCGGAGTTGACGGCCGTCACCTTCGGGTTGCGGCGGATGACGGCCGTGTCGTTCGTGTAGGCCACGTCGAGCAGGAGCACGGACGGGTTGTCGTCGATGAAGTCGTAGAGCCTGCGCGAGCCCATGACGAAGCTCGCCACGACCTTCCCCGGGTGGTTGCGCTTGTGCGCGCCCGTGACGACGCCGCGCTCGACGAGGTCGACGATCCCGTCCGAGAACATCTCCGTGTGCACGCCGAGGTCGCGGTGGTCGGTGAGGGCCGCGAGCACGGCCTCGGGGATGGCGCCGATGCCTAGCTGGAGCGTCGCGCCGTCCTCGACGAGGCTCGCCACGAAGCTGCCGATGGTGCGCTCTAGCTCGCCCGCCTTCGCCTGGCTCACCTCGAAGATGGGCACGGTGTGCTCGACGGCCAGGTCGATGTCGCTCACGTGGATGAGGCCGTCGCCGTGGCTGCGCGGCATGGCGGCGTTGATCTGGGCGACGACCGTGCGCGCCGACTGGGCGGCGGCGCGCGAGGCGTCGACCGAGACGCCGAGCGAGCAGAAGCCGTGCTTGTCGGGCGGCGAGACGCTGATGAGCGCCACGTCGAGCGGCATGGCGCGCGTGCGGAAGAGGGCGGGCACCTCGCTCAGGAAGACGGGCACGTAGTCGCCCTGGCCGCGAGCGACGGCGTCGCGCACGTTCTTGCCGACGAAGAGGGCGTTGACCCTGAACGAGGCCGCCATCTCTGGCGCCGCGTAGGGGGCCGGCCCCTCCGTGTGGAGCTGGACGATCTCGACGTCCCGCAGCTCGCCCGCGCGCGCCGTCAGCGCCCCGATCAGCGCCTGCGGCGCCGCCGCGACGCTATGGATGAACACGCGGTCGCCCGAGCGGACGACCTGGGCCGCCTCCACGGCGGAGACGAGCTTCATGCGCCGGTCACCCCTTGTCGCGGTTGCCGCGCTGCTGCAGGAGGAGCGAGCCGCCGACGAGGATTATCGAAGCGAGGATCATCAGGGTCGAGATGGCGTTGATCTCCGGCGGCACGCGCTGCTTGAGCATGCCGTAGACGAACAGGGGCAGGGTCGTCGTGCCGACTCCGGAGTTGAAGAACGTGATGACGAAGTCGTCGAGCGAGAGCGTGAAGGCGAGGAGCGCGCCGGCCATGACGCCCGGCAGCAGGTTGGGGAAGGTGATGCGCCAGAACGTCTGCCAGTGGTTGGCCCCGAGGTCGCGGCCCGCCTCCTCCAGGCGCGGGTCCATGCCCGCCAGCCGCGCGCGCACCACGATGGCGACGTAGCTGACGTTGAAGGCCACATGCGCGATCACGATGGTCCCGAAGCCCGACACGAGGCGCACGCCGAACAGCCGCTGCACGGTCTCGAAGACGATGTTGAAGAAGACGGCCAGCGCGATGCCTTGCGTTATGTCCGGGATGACCACGGGCAGGTAGAAGAGCGTGTCGAGCGTCTTGCGGCCCCAGAACCGCCCGCGCGCCAGCGCGAGGGAGAGCATCGTGCCCAAGGCGCTGCTGATGAGCGTCGCCACGGTCGCCACGAGGAGCGAGTTGCGCAGGGCCTTGAGGAGGAGCTCCGTCTGGAAGCGCGCCGCCTCAGTGCCGGCCGAGATGGTGCCGTGGAAGATGTTCTCGTACCAGCGGGTCGTGAAGCCGCGCCAGACGCTCACGGAGTTGCCGTCGTTGAAGGAGAACACCACGAGCACGACGATCGGCACCCAGAGGAACAGGTAGACGACGAACGGGCTCAGCCACATGCCGAAGCGGCCCGTGCGGCGCACGGCCAGGTCGCGCCGCACCTTGCGGGCGACCGCCTTCGGGTCCGGGCTCGACTGCGGCTGGATCGTCATTCCTCCCGCTGCCCCCAGCGCGTGTAGACGAGGACGCTGATGAACACCATGGCGAGGAGCACCATCGAGATGGCGCTGCCGAGCGGCACGTTACCGCGCCCGCCGAACTGCCCCTGGATGAGGTTGCCGATCATGAGGCCGCGGGTGCCGCCCATGAGGTCGGGCGTAACGTACGCGCCGATGGCCGGGATGAACACGAGGATGGAGCCGGCGATGACGCCGGGCAGGGTGAGGGGGAAGATGATGCGCCAGAACGCCGTCCAGTCGTTGGCGCCCAGGTCGTTGGCCGCCTCGACGTAGCGCCGGTCGAGCGCCTCGACGGACGCGTAGATGGGCAGGATCATGAACGGCAGGTAGCCGTACACGAGGCCGACCATGACGGCCGCCGGCGTGAAGAGCATCTGCAGGGGCGCGCTGATGACGCCGAGGCTCTGGAAGAGGCCGTTGAGGAGGCCGTCGCGCTGCATGATCGTGATGAGCGCGTAGGTGCGCACGAGGAAGTTCGTCCAGAACGGCAGCATGACGAGGAAGAGCAGGAACATGCGCGTGGCGGGCGAGCGCCGCCGGCTGATGAAGAACGCGAGCGGGTAGCCGAGCACGAGGCTGATGACGGTGGCGAAGAGCGCGACGCCGACGGAGCGCCACAGCACGGGCCCGAACACCGTGAACGTGCGCTCGTACTGGGCGAGGGTGGCCGGCGACACGGGCTGCCCGCCCGGCCCGCGCGACATGAACGAGGAGAAGGCGACGAACACGAGCGGCAGCAGGAAGAAGACCACGAGCCAGAACGTGGCGGGCAGCGCCATGCCTACGGCGCGGGCCCGGTCGCCCCTGACCTTGCCGCGCGTCACGCTAGTCCGCCGCCTGGGCGGCGCTCGGCGCGTCGCGCTCGTCCGTATTCCGCTGCGAGCATCGAGCGTGAGCATACCGCAGGGGTCTGGCTTCGAGAGCGGGTCAGGCGCCGAGCAGGGCCGCCGGCACGACCCATACGCCGTCACGCCGACGGTAGGACGTCGGGCCGGTGTTGACCACGACCTTGGCCGCCAAGGCGGGCCCTACTCTCTCGCCCAGCCAGTGGAGATGGCGAACATCGTCGTCGCTCACCGACGGTGAGAGTTTGACCTCGACCGCTACCACGATGTTGCCGCGCTCCACGATGAAGTCGATCTCGCGGTGCCCGGCCTCGCTGCGGAAGTGGTAGAGGCGCGCCTCGTTCACGGAGGCGTAGACCTGGAGGCTCTGTGCCACCAAGGCTTCGAACAGCCGTCCGGCCACGGTGCCGCCCTGGGGACCGATGACGTGGTCGACGGCCCCGGTCTCGAGTCGCGCGCTCGTTATGTTCAGCAGGCGGGCGGCCAGCGCCGGGTCCGCCAGGAAGTGTTTCGGGGCGGCCGAGAGGCGGCCGAACGCGTTGTCGCCGGGCAGCCAGGCCTCCACGGGATCGAGGAGCCAGAGCCTGCTGAGCATGTCTCGCCACGCCCCCGTCGTCACCTTGGTCGGTTTGTCGCTCCCCCCCGACGTTGCCGCGTCGAGGATGGTCGTGTAAGAGGCGGTGCCGGCCGTCGCGGCCGCGTAGGCCTTCAACCAGGCGAACAGCGTCTGTGGCCGGCGCACTCTCAACCCTTGCTCGGGGAAGTCGTGCTCGACTACGTTCGCGACGTAGCTGTCGAGTTGGGCGTCGCGATACCGGTCCGGTAGCTGCCGTATGGCCGGGAAGCCCGAGGCGGTGATCTCGTGGAGGTAGCGGCCGAACCCTACGTCCGTGTTTCTCGAAGCCTCGGATGCCGTTCCGGTAAGCAGGTCCGCCAAGCGCACGGAAGGTTCGTCCAGCCCGCGTTCCTCGATGGATAGCGGCCGCATGCGCAGGCGTACGATGCGGCCCGCCCCTGAGTGCAGCCGATCCTCGTCCCGCGGCGAGGCGCTGCCGGCAAGCAGGAACTGGCCGGGACGGTAGTCTTCGTCCACCGAACGCCTGACGCTGTTCCACAGTTGCGGGACGTACTGCCACTCGTCGAGCAGGACCGGAGGTTTAAGGCGGCGGATCAACCCCGGGTCGTTCCTCAGCGACTCTGCTACCTCGGGCCTATCGACTTGGAGCACCGTGCCGGCTACCCGTTCGGCCGTGGAGGTCTTCCCGACCCCCTTGGCGCCGTCGATCGCCACTGCGGGCAGCCCTTGAAGGAGATCCAGGAGAACGGCGTCCTGTAGGCGGGGAAGGTAGGCCGACATGAGCTACTATACCTTTTCCTGGGTTTCTACTGTACCTTTTCCTAGGTCTCTGCTATACCTTTTCCATGGTGGGGACCGACTGGTAGTGACGGCCTATCAGCCCGCGTTGCAGACGCTCCGCATCCGCCTGTCCCCGCGCAGGTACGCCAAGCTCATGAACAGGCTCACGGCGCTGCTCGCGGAGTTCG
The DNA here is from genome assembly GCA_023954415.1 of Trueperaceae bacterium. Taxonomy (NCBI): domain Bacteria; kingdom Thermotogati; phylum Deinococcota; class Deinococci; order Trueperales; family Trueperaceae; species Trueperaceae bacterium. Next base: position 359,478 of record JAMLIB010000002.1, on the reverse strand, counting down.
CTGACGAGGTCGAGCAGGAGGGCGAGCCCTGCACCCTGGCCGTGATCGGTTACCGCGACCCGTGATGCCGCGCGGCCGGCTTGCTCGCCGCCCCGCCCCGGCCCAGCCGCGACAGCGTGATGAGGACCCAGGCCAGCGCGCCGAACAGCAGGAGGACGCCGACCAGGGTGGTCCAGACGGGCAGCCCACCTGCCTGCCCGAGCGCGACCCGTACGCTGCCGACGAGCAACGCGCCGAAGAGGGCGGTGCAGGCGAGGTTCATGACCCGGCTGAAGCGTGCGAGCAGGCTACCGACGGCCTGCGCGTTGGCGGACGTGACCGTGAACGGCAGGTTCCAGAGCCGCGGCGGCGCGAACTTCATGGCGTAGAGAACGGCGTACAGCGCCACCATGACCCCCGCCAGCCCCCAGAGGGACCAGCGCGACCCGAAGGCGTCGGGCGCGCCCGACGCGTCGAAGTGGGTAGGCACGCGCTCCGGCAGACCCGACCACGCCACGGCGAGGAACGCGATCGCCACCGCCACGGTGAGGGCCGCCAGGATCTCGAGGGCGAGGTCGAGGCCCGTCGGCGGCGTCCTGAGTCCGGCTGTCACGAGCTTCGCGTCCTCGCGGGAGACCTGCATGCCGCCAGAGTACCAACCGCAGATGCCCTATGGGTGGTCGCCGGTCCCTATACGCTCGAACCGCGCCTTTGTCAAGCCCGGCGAAGTCGCGTGCTGCACGGCATCTGTGAGTCGCGTCACGCTGGGGGTCCTGGAGCGCGTGCTACACTCCCGTCAAACGGGCAAGAAGGAGCGTGAGATACTTCAAGACAACCCTAAAGTGTGAGTGAGACCGAATGAGCCATCAGGAGATGGTCTCGGGAGGCGAACGCTCTCGCGTAAAGGTTGTGGAGAAGCTCTTCCGGTCAGGGACCGTAATAACCCTTCCCTAACCGTTTCAGTTTCCCCCTTTTACGGGCTCACATACCTCAACAGGCGTTGTTGAAGCGACGTTATGAGAGGCAAAGAAGTACTAGAGTTCACCGTAGCCAGTACGCAGTTACGGCATGGCCTTGGCGTCTACGATGTCGTCAGGCTTGCCAACGGCTACCCAACGGACCGCTACGTCCACTGCATCAACCCCGAGGCGGTCGCCGAGCAGCTCGAACGGTTCCCGGAAGGGCAGTTCGTGGCGACCACCTACGAGGACGGCACGGAGAAGGTAATCGGCATGGCGACCACCATGCGCACGGCTCGCACGCCCGACGAGCCGGCGCTCCCCTGGTACGACGTCATCGGTTCCTTCGGCCTTCGCAACCACGACCCCGAAGGGGAGTGGCTGTACGGAGTCGAGATCGCCGTCCACCCCGACTACCAGCGCAGGGGCGTCGCCACCGCCATCTACAAGGCCAGGCTCGCCCTCGTCGAGCGGCTCGGCCTGAGCGGCTGGTACGCGGGCGGCATGCTCATGGGCTACGACCGCTACCGCGAGACGTTCACACCCAAGGAGTACGGCCAGCGCGTGCTCGCGGGCGATCTCGAGGACCCCACGGTGACGATGCAGCTCCACCAGGGGCTCGAGGGCCGCGCCATCATCGAGGGCTACTACCCCGAGTGGCGCGCGGGCAACACGGCCGTCCTCCTCGTGCACGAGCCCAAGCGCACGCCGAGGCCGGCGGGAGGCCCGGGCGTTGCCAAGCTGCGCGCGTCGGTCCGCCGCGAACCGCGGGCACTCCAGGAACCAGCCAGCTGACGTAGGGACCGACCATGAGTCATAGCGGGCGCAAGGCGCCCCACAACGACCTCCCGAGCGAGCACGACGTCGACGTTTACGACGTACTCGTCATCGGCGCCGGCGCCGCCGGCCTCGCCGCCGCCCGGACCCTGCTCGAGCGGGGCTCCGACCTCGAGGTCAAGGTCCTCGAAGGACGCGAGCGCCTCGGCGGACGCATGCACACTGACCGGCGCTTCGCGGGCTTCCCCCTCGAGCTGGGCGCCGAGTTCATCCACGGGGAGCGCGCGGCCACGTGGCGCCTCGTCGAGCGCCTTGGCCTCGAGACGGTCCGCTGGGAGAAGCTGGACGACTCCTGGGTGCGGCTCGCGGACGGCCGGCGCCTCACCATGCGCCAGGCGCGCGCCGAGGACCCTGCCCTCGAGATCACGCGTTCGTGGCGCCTGCCGCCCTTGCCGCCCCGCAGGCACGAGTCGTTCGACGCCTACTTGCGCCGCCTCGGCTTCGACGACGTGCGGCTCGACTACGTCAGGCGCGCCTACGCCAACGCCGCGGGCGAGAGCCTGCGCCTCCTCGACGCCACCGCCACCCTCGAAGGGCTCGCCGCGCTCGGCCTGGACGGCACGGAGGACCACCGCATCCTCGAGGGTTACGGGGCTGTCGTCGAGGCCATGGCGCTCGGGCCCGAGTTCTACACGGGCACCGTGGTCACGCTTATCGAGTGGGGCCCTGGCCGGGTCGTCGTCCACGACAACGAGGGGCACGTCTACCGCTCGCGCATGGCCATCGTCACGCTCCCGGTCGGCGTGCTGCAGGCCGGGAGCGTCGAGTTCGACCCGCCGCTCCCCGAGTCCAAGGAGCGGGCGCTCGCCGGCCTCGGCATGGGCCCGGTCGTCAAGCTCGTCTACCGCTTCGCCGAGCCGGTCACCCCCGAAGAGATAACGGCCGTGTACGCCGCGGGCAACCCGCCCATGTGGTGGTCGCCGTCCGCCGGCCACCCGACCACGGAGGCGGTCGTCTGGACGGCGTTCGTGACGGGCGACGGCGCCGTGGAGCTCATGCGGCTCGGCGAGGACGACGCCCTCGAGCGCGGCCTCGAGGCCCTGCGGCGCGAGCTGGGCAGGCCGGGCCTGCGCGCGCAGGACGCTTTCGTCGTCGACTGGTCCTCCGACCCGTTCGCGCGCGGCGGGTACTCGCACGTCAGGCCCGGCCATCACGGCGCCCGCGAGCTCCTCGCGGCCCCGACGCCGCCCCTCTTCTGGGCCGGCGAGGCGACGGCGCCCGAAGCGCGCGCCGCCACGGTCCACGGCGCACTCCTTAGCGGTGAGCGCGCCGCAGCCGAGGTCCTCGCCGCCAGGGAGGCGGCCGCCGGGGTCGCCGCGGGGGTCGCGCGCCCCGTCTGATCCGGCTCACGCGCCTCGCGAGCGCCGCCGTATCATCGAGAGCAATAGACCTAGCCAAGCGAGCTGTACCGGCAGGCCGCACGTCGCAAAGGAGTCGACATGGCACCAGAACCCGCCAACGCCAGCCCGACGGGGTCGCACCTAGCGCCCGTCTGGTCGCGCCTCACGCAGCTGCGCCCAGTGCGTGGCGAGGGGGCGTACCTCTTCGATGAGGCGGGCACGGCCTACCTCGACTTCACCTCCGGCATCGGCGTCGCCAACACCGGCCACGCCCACCCGCGCGTGGTGGAGGCCATCCAGCAGCAGGCCGCCGAGCTCCTCTTCGCCCAGGTAAACATCGTCCTCAGCCCCGCGTTGGGGCGCCTCGCGGACGCGCTCGCCACGGTGGTCCACCCCGAGCTCGGCTCGTTCTTCTTCAGCAACAGCGGGGCGGAGGCCGTCGAGGCCGCCGTCAAGCTCGCACGCCACGCCACGCTCAGGCCCAACGTCGTCGTGTTCCAGGGGAGCTTCCACGGACGCACCGGGCAGGCCATGGCCCTCACGACCTCCAAGACCGTCTACCGCCACCGCTACCAGCCCCTGCCGGCCGGCGTCGTGGTCGCGCCCTTCCCGTACGCCTACCGTTACGGCTGGGACGACGACACGACCGTCGACTTCTGCCTGCGCGAGCTCGAGCTCACTCTCAAGAGCCAGACGGCGCCGGACGAGACGGCCGCGTTCATCATCGAGCCCGTGCTCGGCGAGGGCGGCTACGTGCCGGCCCCCAAGCGCTTCCTCGAAGGGTTGCGGCGGCTGGCCGACGAGCACGGCATCGTGCTCGTGTTCGACGAGGTGCAGACGGGCTTCGGGCGCACGGGCAAGTTCTTCGCCTACGAGCACCACGGAGTGCTGCCGGACGTCGTGATCCTGGCCAAGGGCCTCGGGAGCGGCCTCCCCATCTCCGGCATCGCGGCTCGCCCGGAGCTGACCGCCAAGTGGGAGAAGGGCACCCACGGCGGCACGTACGGGGGAGGCAGCACAGTGCCGCTGGCCGCGGCGCGCGCCACGATCGACGCCCTCATAGCCGAGGACCTGCCAGGCAACGCCGCCCGCATGGGCGAGCGGCTCATCGCCGGTCTGCGCGAGCTGCAGCGGCAGTACCCCGTCATCGGTGACGTGCGCGGGCTCGGCCTGATGATCGGCGTCGAGTTCGCCGGCGAGGCCGGAGTCGCGAAGCGCGTCCAGCAGGTGTGCCTCGCGGAGAACCTCCTGCTCCTCACGTGCGGCGTGAACGACCAGGTCGTGCGCTGGATCCCGCCCCTCGTCGTCGGCGAGGCGGAGATAGACGCGGCGCTCGCCGTGTTCCGCCGGGCGCTCGCGGCCAACGCCGCACCGGCCGCGGCCGAGCAGCGCGGAGCGAGTGCCGTCGCCGGGGCGGTCTCCTCGGGAGGCAGGGGGGAGCGCTGATGAGCGGTATCAAGCTCGTCACTCCCGTTCCCGGCCCGAGGAGCCTCGCCATCGCGGCCCGCCGTGACGCCGCCGGCGCGCGCGGCGCCTCGCGCCTGACCGACCTCGCCGTGGTCGGCGGCCACGGCCCGTACGTGGTCGACGCCGACGGCAACCGGCTCCTCGACTTCGCCGGCGGCATCGGCGTCCTCGCCGTCGGTCACACGCCCGAGGGCGTCGTGAGCGCTCTGCAGGACCAGGCCGAGCGGCTCATCCACCTCTGCGCCATCGTCGGCACCTACGAGCCGTACGTGCGCGTCCTCGAGACCCTCTGCGAGCTGGCCCCCGGCGACTTCCCGAAGAAGGCCGTGCTCATGAACAGCGGCGCGGAGGCGCTGGAGACGGCCGTCAACGTGGCGCGCGCCTACACGGGCCGGCAGGCCGTCGTCGTGTTCGAGGGCGCCTACCACGGGCGCACGAACCTCACGCTCGGCATGACGAGCAAGTACGCCCTCTTCAAGAAAGGTTTCGGGCCGTTCGCGCCCGAGATCTACCGCCTGCCGTTCCCGGACCTCTACCGCCGGCCCGCCGGCATGAGCGAGGACGCGTTCCTCGACATGGCCATCGCGGCCCTCGACAAGGCGATGGTTGCGCAGGTGGACCCGGGCGCCATCGCCGCCTTCGTCATCGAGCCCGTGCAGGGCGAGGCCGGCTTCCTGCCCGTCCCGGCGCGCTTCCTGCGCAGGCTGCGCGAGATCGCCGACCGCCACGGCGTCGTGCTCGTCGCCGACGAGGTGCAGTCCGGCCTGGCCCGCACGGGCAAGCTCTGGGCCGTCGAGCACTCCGGCGTCGTGCCCGACCTCGTCACGACGGCCAAGTCGCTAGCGGCGGGCATGCCGCTCTCCGCCGTCGTCGGCCGCGCGGAGATGATGGACGCCCCGCACCCGGGCGGCCTCGGCGGCACGTACTCGGGCAACCCGCTCGCCTGCGTGGCGGCCTTGGAGGCCCTCGCCATGCTCGGCAGCGAGGCGTTCCTCGCGCGCGCCGTCCAGGTGGGCGAGCGGCTGCGCGCCGGCCTCGAGCGGATCGCCGCCGAGCAGCCGGCGGTAGGCGAGGTGCGCGGCCTCGGCCCGATGCTCGCCATGGAGTTCGTGAGGGACCGCGCCACCAAGGAGCCGTTCCCTGAGCTCGTGCTCGACGTCACGAAGCAGGCGCTGAAGCGCGGCCTCATCGTCATCCGGGCGGGGCTCTACTCGAACTGCATCCGCCTGCTGCCGCCGCTCAACATGACGGACGCTGAGGTGGACGAGGGCCTCGCAGTCCTGAAGGAGGCCGTCGCCGCGGCGGCGGCGCTCCACGCGCCCGCGGCGGAGCCGGTCGCCTAGCCGTAGCCCCGGCGCGCGCACGCGCCGGTGAGCCGTCGAGGCCCGTGACGGCCGCGAAGGGCCGCGGCCGCGCATAGCGCCGCGCCAGGAGGGGAGAGTGCCGAACGCAGTGACAACCGACCGTTTCCCGCTCAAGCAGCTCATCGGGGGTGAGTGGGTCGACGCCGCTTCCGGTGGGTTGTGGGACCTCATCGACCCGGGCAGTGAGCGCGTCGTGCAGCGCGTGCCCTTCGGAGACGCGACCGACGCGAACGCCGCCATCGCCGCTGCCGCTGCCGCGTACCCTGACTGGGCCGCGAAGACGGCGTACGAGCGCGCGGAGGTCCTCGAGCGCGCCGCCGCCTGGGTCAGGGCGAACGTTGACGACCTCGCGCTCATCACGACCGAGGAGTCGGGCAAGCCCATCGGCGACGCGCGCGGCGAGTGGCTGTCGGCGACCGGCTACCTCACGTGGTTCGCCGGCGAGGGCATCCGGGCCTACGGCCGCACCGTGCCGGCCAGGGTGGCCGGCCGGCGCATCAGCGTCCTCCCGCAACCCCTCGGCGTCGTCGCGACCATCACCGCCTGGAACTTCCCCGTCTACAACATCGTGCGGACCTGGGCGGCGGCGCTGGCTGCGGGCAACACGGTGGTCGGGCGGCCGTCCGAGTTCACGCCGCGCTCGGCCATGCTCCTCGCCCAGGCGTTGCAGGCGGGTGGGGCGCCTGACGGCGTTGTGAACGTGGTCAACGGCGACCCGGAGGCGATGGGCCAGGCGTTCCTCGACGACCCGCGCGTGCGCAAGATCGCGTTCACGGGCAGCCCGCGCGTCGGCAGGCTCCTGATGGACGGGGCCTCGCGCACCCTGACGCGCCTCGCCCTCGAGCTGGGCGGCAACGCCCCCGTCATCGTGTTCCCCGACGTGGCCGACCTCGGCCGCCTGGCGGCCCTCGCCGCGCGCTTCAAGGCCCGGAACGCGGGGCAGGTCTGCATCGCGCCCCAGCGCTACTTCGTGCACGAGAGCGTGGCGGACGAGTTCACGGCGCGCGTAGTCGACGCCATGCGCGCGCTCAAGGTCGGGCACGGGCTCGAGGACGGCGTGCAGGTCGGGCCGCTCATCAACGCCAGGCAGCTCGGCAGGGTGGAGGAGCTCGTCGCCGCGGCCGCGGCCTCCGGCGCGAACGTGGCGCTCGGCGGGGCGCGGTTGGGGCGTCCGGGCTACTTCTACGCGCCCACGGTCGTCACCGGCGTGGCGCCGGGCAGCCGCCTGTACGAGGAGGAGATCTTCGGGCCCGTGCTCCCCATCACGACGTTCAGGAGCGCCCCGGAGGTCCTCGCGTTGGCGAACGCCACGGAGTACGGGCTGGCCGCCTACGTCTTCACCGCCGACCTCAACACGGCCATCGCCATGGCCGAGCGGCTCGAGTTCGGCATGGTCGGCGTGAACGACTGGATGCCCGTCAGCCCCGAGGCGCCCTTCGGCGGGGTCAAGGGGAGCGGCATCGGGCGCGAGACGGGCTCGGAGGGCATCCAGGAGTACCTGGAGCAGAAGGCCGTGTTCATCGGCGGTGTGGAGCTGCCGGCCTAGCGGTCCTGCGCCTCGCGAGCGCCGGGTTGCCGGGCGCGCGCAGGCTGCCTCGGGGGCGAGGAGGCCACTAGCGCGGCCGCCGCCCCCCCCCCGGCGAGCGTAGAGTGATGCCTTAGGGGGAGCGGAAGACGCTGCTGTCGAAGCCCACCCCGTGAGCCTAGAGTGTGATGAGCAGAAGGCCACCGTGTCTCCGCCTGACCCGACATCATCATCACAACCCGACCCGGCTTCACCGACCGCGCTAGCGGCCGACGGGGCGGGCGCGCTCCCGGACGGCGCCGCGGCCCTCGCGCACTCGGGTGCGCCTGACGAGCGCACCGGCATGCTCGTCAGGCGCACCATGCGCCTCTCCGTCGTCGAAGGCAGCCTCACGCAGATCCTGCTCAACTGGACGACGGGCAGCGTCCTCGTCGGCTACCTGCTGCACCTTGGCGCCACGCCGACGCAGATAGCCCTGGCGAGCAGCATGCCGCTGCTCGCGCAGGTGGCGAGCCCGTTCGGGGCATGGGTGGCGGAGGTGATGGGCAGGCGCAAGGTCGTCGTGGCGACCCTGGCCGCCATCGGCAGGGCCAGTTGGATCATCGGGGCGCTCCTGCCCGCCCTGGCGGTCCCGGACGCCGCCCGCCCCGTGCTGCTCGTCGCCCTCGTCTTCTTCGCCATGACGTTCCAGGCGGCCACGGCGACGGTGTGGACGGCGTGGATGGGCGACGTCGTCCCGGAGGCGCGGCGCGGCAGCTACTTCGGCATGCGCGCCGGCGTCCTAGGGGTGGTCGGCATGGCCGCCAACCTGGCCGCCGGCGCGTTCCTCGACAGGGTGGCCGCCCCGCTCTCGTTCCAGCTCGTGCTCGGCGTGGCGATCGTCGCCTCGCTCGTCGCCGTCGCGCTCCTCCTCTTCCACTACGACCCGCCGACCGAGCAACGCAAGGTCGGACTCGGCGAACTCTTCCGCGTGCCCCTCGCGGACAAGAACTTCCGCCGCTTCCTGACGTTCGCGATCTACTGGCAGTTCGTCGTGATGCTCGGTGGGCCGTTCGTCGTGCCGTACTGGCTCGAGGACCTGCACATGACGTTCACGCAGATCGCGTACTGGAGCACGATCAACGCCGTGACCGCGCTGCTGGCCACGATGCAGTGGGGGCGGGTGGCCGACCGCATCGGGAACAAACCGGTGCTCGCCGTCGGAACGTTCCTGGCCGGCGCACTCCTACCGACGACCTGGATACTCGCGGGCCTGACGGGCGACCTGACGTACATCTGGCTCTCCGGCTTCTTCGACGCCATCGCGTGGGGCGCGATCGGCCCCTCCGTCTTCAGCCTGGCGCTCGGCGCCGCGCCGCGCTCGAGGCGCGTGACGTTCATCGCCATGTACTCGCTCGTGCAGGGGGTGGCCGGCTTCGCGGGCGGCGCCCTCGCCGGTCCACTCCTCGGGTTGCTCCAGAGCTTCTCGGCCCCGGGTTGGCTGCCGGCCTGGTCGGGCTACCACAGCCTGTTCGTGGTGACGGGGGTCGGGCGCATGCTCGCCTGGCTCTTCGTGCGGCGGGTGGCGGAGCCGCGCGCCTGGCGCACGCGCGACCTGCTCCGCGGCGGGCGTCATGCTCCGGCCGGCTCGCATGGCGGTAGGGCTGGCGGCTCGCGGCGCGGCCGCGGCAGGTCCAAGCTCTAGCCGCAAGGGGCGGCCGCGTGAGGATGGGGGACCACCGAGCCGCCGCGCGAGTCGGTGGCGCCGGTGCCGGAGGCGCGGCCGCGGCGGCCGCTGTGTACCCGCCGCCCACGACCCGGGCTTGACTAGCGACGTTCGCGGCCATAACCTGCTTACGTAAGGACTTTGCAAAACCTGCTGTCAGGAGGCGGGGTGGAACTGAGGAGCGTCCAACACGATACGGTGCGCGAGCACAACCGCCTCGCCGTGCTCGAAGCGCTCCTGTCGCGCAAGGTGGCCTCGCGCTCCGAGCTCTCCCGAGCGACCCGCCTCAGCGTCCCCACCGTCACCACCATCGGCCAGGAGCTCGTGGCGCTAGGGCTCGTGGACGAGGGCGCGGTCGGCCCGTCCGGCGGCGGGCGCCCGGCCCGGCTCTTGCGCCTCGTGCCCTCGGCGCGCAACGTCCTGGCGGTAGACCTCTCCGGCAGCCGCTTACGTGCCGCGCGTATCGACCTGACCGGCGGCCTCTTCGAACTGGAGCCCGGCCCGCGCCTGGCGCCGGGTCTCGAGGGCGGGCTCACGGCCTGGCTTCGCGCCACGGTCGCGGAAGGTGCCGCGACCGGCACGCCGTACGCATGGCTGGCCGTCGCCATCCCTGGCGTCATCGGTCGGGACGGCTCGAGCGTGCGCCTCGCCCCCAGCCTCGGCTGGCACGAGTTCGACGCGGGCGACCTCCTCCGCCGCGCCAGCGGGCTGCGCGTGCTCCTCGAGAACGACGTGAACGCGCTCGCCATCGGCGAGCTGCATCAGGGCGTCGGCGAAGGATACAAGGACGTCGTCTACCTGACCATCACGGGCGGCGTCGGCGCCGGCATCGTGCTCGGCGGCCAGCTCTACCGGGGCTCGCACCGGGCCGCGGGCGAGGTCGGCTACAGCCTCCTGCCCGGCCTGCCGGAGGAGGGCCTCGACCTCGGCGCGCCTGGCCCCCTGGAACGGCACCTGCTCAGCATCGTCGCCGACGTAGTCGTGGACGGCTCCCTCGACCTCGCTGCTCCCGAGCGCGCGGACGCCTTCGAGCGCCTCGCGGCCGGCGTGCGGCTCGTGCTGCATAACCTAGCCTGCGTCTTCGACCCCGAGCTGGTCGTCGTCGCGTGGGCCGCGGACCCGGGGGGGCGCCTGGCGGAGGAGCTGGCGCGCCGGTGGTCGTTGCCGCTGGCGACCTCGATAAGGGCGGGCTCGCTCGGTCCGATAGCCGCGTTGCACGGCCTCGGGCAGCTGGCCCTGGAGCGCCTCAAGGCCGAGGTCGCCAGCCTCGAGCAGCACGTTGGGAGCCAGATATGAGCTACCGCCATCTGCGCGTCATAGACATGCACGTCCACTTCCCCGTAGCCAACACCCTCGGCCTGCCGCCCGACCCCAAGCAGCAGCACCCGTTGCTCCAGGCGTACGCGCGTGAGCGCGGCGAGCGCATGGCGCGCGAGTGGAACACGGAGCCGACCGAGCCGGCGGCGCGGACGGACGCCGAGGTAGACGCCTACCTGGCGCGCTGGGTCGGCGAGGTCGAGCGCTACGGCCTTCACAAGGTCGTCTTCGTGAGCGCCAACACCAACGATCGCCTCGCGGGCATCGTGGCGCGCCACCCGGACAAGTTCATCGGGTTCGCCCACCATGCCCTCCGGCCGGGGGCGGACGCCGAGCTCAGGCGCGCCGTCGACGAGCTGGGCCTGCGCGGCTACAAGCTCCTGGGGCCCCGCACGGAGTACCCCTTCGAGGCGCCCGAGCTGCGCGGCGTCTGGGAGTTCCTGGCCGAGAAGCGCCTGCCGGCCCTCATCCACTTCGGCTTCCTCGGCAGGGGCGGCGGCATCGTGCAGCACCCGCGCATGAGCCCCTTATCGCTCTTCGAGGTCGCCCGCGACTTCCCGGAGATCCCGTTCGTCGTCCCGCACTTCGGCGCCGGCTACTTCGACGACCTCCTCGCGCTGTGCTGGAGCCTGCCTAACGTCTACATAGACACGTCCGGCTCCAACCAGTGGATGCGCTGGATGCCCTACCCGCTCACGCTCGAGGACCTCTACCGCAAGGCGCTCGAGACGGTCGGGGCCGAGCGGATCGTCTTCGGCTCCGACTCGAGCCTCTTCCCGCGCGGCTTCTCCGAGCGCTACCTGCTCGACCAGCTGCGCGCGTGCTACACGCTCGGCGTCAGCGAGGCGGAAGTGGAGCTCATCTTCGGGGGTAACGCCGCCCGCCTCCTGGGCCTCACCGAGCGGCAGGCAGGAGCGGCCTCATGAGCTGGCACCCCGCCTACCGCAAGCAGGTGCTGGAGCCGGACTTCCGGCACGCCGCCGCGCACCTCTCGCACCACTTCATCGACGCCATGACGGCTCACCTCGACACCGTCCTGCGCCTGCCCGCCTACTCGGGGCCCGCGCAGCAGGCCGCGGGGGCCGAGGTGCGCGCCGCCCTGGTGGCGCAGCACGCCCTGCCGGCCCCCGAGCAGGGCGACGACGTACCCGACTACTACTTCGCGCTCCAACGCCGACTCGAGGGTGAGATCGGCGAGGCCGTCGGCCTCATCCGCGTCGGCCTGAGCCGCAACGACCTCGACATGACCGTCTACAAGATGGCCGGCAGGGACTCGCTCCTGGACACGGGCGAGCGACTCGTCGCGCTCCGGGGCCTCATCATCGAGAAGGCCGCCCGGCACGTCGGCACCGTCCTGATCGCCCAGACGCACCACCAGCCGGGGCAGCCCACCACGGTGGCTCACTACCTCGGCGCGGTCGAGGACCAGCTCGCCCGCGACTCGCGGCGCGTGATCGAGGCCTACGCGCGCATGAACACGTGCCCGCTCGGGGCCGCCGCCCTCGCCGGCAGCAGCCATCCGCTCGAGCGCGAGTTCACGGCCGCGAGCCTCGGTTTCGACGCGCCGGTGGCGAACACTTACGACGCCGTCGCCTCCGCCGACTGGGAGTTCGACATCGTGAGCGTGGCGCAGTCCGTCGCGCTCGGGCTCGGCAGGTTCGTTAACGATCTCTTGTCCTGGGCAGCATCCGGTTGGTACCGCCTGGACGATAGTCTGGTCCAAGGGTCATCGATCATGCCTCAGAAACGCAACCCCGTCTCCCTCGAGCATGCCCGCACCCGCCTATCGCGGGTGTTGGGCGCGGCCGGCATGGTCACCTACTCGCATCACAACATCCCCTTCACGGACCTCAACGACTTCGGTCCCGACATCCAGGGCGCCCTCGGCGTGCAGCACCGCCAGCTCGTCGGCGCGCTCACGCTGCTCGCCGCCTGCCTCGAGCAGGGCGACTTCGACGAGCGCAAGCTCGCCGAGGCCGCATTGCGCACCGACACGACCGCTACTGAGCTGGCGGACGTGCTCGCGCGCGACCACGGACTCACCTTCCCCCACGCCCACAAGGTGGTCGCCACCTTGGTGAGGCGTTTCAGCGCGGAAGGGCGGCTCCTGACCTCGGCCGCCCCCGCCGACGTGGAGGCAGCCGGCGGACCGCCGGTCTCCGCCGAGGCGCTCGCCGCCGCAGTGGACCCGAGCGGGTTCGTGCGGCGCCGCGCCGGCTACGGTATGCCGGCGCCAGAGGTCATGACGAAAGCGCTCGCTCGGGCGACGGAACGGCTCGCAGCCGACCGTCTGGCCCTGCGGGAACGGTCCGAGGCGCTCGCCCTCGCCACAGCGCGACTGCGCGGAACCGGAAAGGAGCTTGTCGAAGCATGAAGCGTTTCCTAATCCTATTGGCCGTGATGGTGGGGGTCAGCATCGGTGCTGCCCAGACCACCATCACCTACTGGCAGTACGACTACGCCACCCGCGTCGATGCGATGAACCAGCTCATCGCCCAGTTCGAAGCCGCCAACCCCGACATCAAGGTCGTGCAGGAGACCTTCCCGTACGACGGCTACCAGCAGCAGGTCGCCGCCTCCCTCCCCGCCGGCCAGGGCGCCGACGTGGCCCAGCTCTTCTACGGCTGGCTCCCGACCTGGCAGCGCGCCGGCTACGTCATCCCGCTGCCCGAGCAGTACTTCGACGCGGCCGAGCTCGATGAGAACTTCGCCCCGCTCGTCCAGGCCGCCAAGGTCGACGGCACGTGGTACGGCCTGCCTACCGCCGTCCGTAGCCTCGCGCTCTTCTACAACGCCGACATGCTCGCCGCGGCCGGCTACGACGCGCCGCCCGCCACCTGGGAAGAGTTCATCGAGATGGCCCAGGCCCTCACGGTCAAGCAGGGCAACCGCTTCGTCCAGGTCGGCTACGGCTTCGCGCCGACCGGCCAGGACCACCACCTCGTGCGCGAGGTCCTCGTCCGTCAGTTCGGCGGCGCGCCGTACTCCGACGACTACAGCACCGTCACGTACGCCGACCAGGCCGGCATCGACGCCCTCACCTTCTACACCGATTGGGTGACGAAGTACGGCTTCACCGTGCCCGAGTTCGTGCCCGGCAACAACGGCTACCGCGACGGCTTCCGCCAGCTCGAGAACATCGCCATGATCGTCGACGGCTCCTTCGCCATCGGCGACGTCCAGAAGGTCTCCTTCAACTGGGGTGTCGCCGAGTTGCCCGTGCGCGCCGAGAACGGCATCCAGTCGAACTTCGGCTCGTTCTTCATGAACGCCATCACGCCGAACGCCGCCAAGGACCCGGCCAAGCTCGAGGCCGCCGCCAAGTTCCTCCAGTTCGTCACGAGCGACGACGCCATGAAGCTGTGGCTCGACGTCGTGGGCGAGCTGCCCGCCAGCCGTAGCCTCATCTCCGACCCGGCCCTCGCCGCCGACCCCGTCTACGGCCCGTTCGTGCGCGCACTCGACTACGCTCACGCGACCGTGTTCGTCGACGAGACCGGCCAGCGCGACACCATGGTCGACGCCATCAACGAGGTCGTCCTCCAGGGCACCTCGCCGGCGGACGCCCTCAAGGCCGCCGCCGCCGAAGAGCAGCTCCTGCTCGACGCCAACCGCTAAGAGACCGACGCGGGTCTGGTCTACCGACTCCCGGTAGACCAGACCCGCCCGCGAGCGCGCCGCTCGAGGCCGCTCGAGGTCGGCGTGCACTCGTCCGACCTGTACACTCGTGCCAACAGCTATCTTCATGAAGGCCGCAAGACCAGCGGTAGAACCGGCTTAAGGAGGAGCCATGAGGAGTTCATACGGGGCGCCGCGTCGCCGGAGGCTCTCGCTCGCCAGGCGAGAGGCGCTCTGGGCTTACGCGTTCCTGCTCGTCCCACTGGCTTTCTTCCTGTTCTTCAGGTTGTGGCCGGCCGTCCAATCTCTGAAGCTCTCGTTCTTCACCTGGCACGTCGACCCGGAGCAGCGGACCTTCATCGGTCTGCAGTACTACCGCGAGATGTACGCCAACTTCGCCGCCAAGGGCGATCTCTTCAAGGCCCTGAGGAACATGCTCTACTACTTCCTCCTCGTGGTCTTCGGGCAGGTCGGCATCGGCATGTTCAGCGCCGTCCTGCTCAACTCCATCACGTGGTTCAAGGGACTCTTTCGCGCCATCTACTTCGCCCCCTACGTCACCCCGGCCGCAGCGGTCGCGTGGGTGTGGGGCTGGATGTATTCTGTCAACTTCGGCATCTTCAACAAGTTCCTGTCCGACTGGAGCGACTTCGTCACCAACCTCGGGCTGCCGTGGCTGGCCATCGACCCGCAGCCGTTCCTCACGAGCCCGAAGCAGGCGCTCATCGCGGTGGCGGCCGTCGTCATCTGGCAGCAGCTCGGCTTCCAGGTCGTCATCTTCTTGGCAGGGCTCCAGGGCATCCCACGACCGATGCAGGAGGCCGCCGCCATCGACGGCGCCAACGGCTGGCAGCGGTTCTGGCACATCACCTTCCCACTGCTCAACCCGGTCATCGTCTTCTCGCTGATCATCTCGACCATCTCGACGCTGCAGATGTTCGACCAGGTGCAGAACATCAACTTCACCGACCAGGGCGGGCCCCTCGGTAGCACCCTGACGATCGCCCTCTACATGTACGAGCAGGCCTTCCAGAAGTTCCGTATCGGCTACGCGGCCGCCGTCACGGTCCTCCTGTTCGCCATCATCCTCGTCATCACCCTCGTCCAGCTCAAGGTCACCCAAAGGAAGGTCGAGTACTGATGGCCTCCCAGGCTCAACGCGCTCAGAACGGCCGCCGCCGCTTCCGCTTCGACTTCGGCCGCTTGGCCGCCTACGTCCTCCTGGCCGTCGGCAGCGTCGTCATGGCGTTCCCCTTCCTGTGGATGGTCCTGTCGGCGTTCAAGCCGCTCAAGGAGATCTTCCGCTTCAACTTCTGGCCGCAGGTCTGGACGCTCGTCAACTTCCAGGACGTGCTCCTGAGGACGCAGTTCCCGCGTTGGTTCCTCAACAGCCTCATCGTCGCCGGCATCTCGACCGTGTCGGTGCTCTTCTTCGCCTCGCTGGTCGGCTACACGCTCACGCGCTTGCGCTTCCCGGGGCGCAACCTCATCTTCATCCTGATCTTGAGCACCCTGATGATCCCGACGGAGATGCTCGTGATCCCCTGGTACGTCATGTCCACCGAGTACGGCTGGGTCAACACGTTCTGGGGCATCGCGTTCCCTGGCCTCATCCCGGCGTTCGGCGTGTTCCTCATGCGCCAGTTCTTCGAGTCGTTGCCCCGCGACCTGTTCGACGCGGGCCGCGTGGACGGCGTGAGCGAGTTCGGGCTCTTCTGGCGGGTCGGCCTGCCGCTCGTCGGTCCGGGGCTCGCCGCCCTCGGCATCTTCAACTTCGTCGGGAACTGGAACGCCTACCTGTGGCCCCTCATCGTGGCCAAGTCGCCGTCCATGCGCACGATCCCGGTCGGCGTCGCGTTCTTCTCCGGCGAGGCGGGCACCGAGTGGAACCTGATCATGGCGGCGGCGGCCCTCGCCATCATCCCCGTCCTGCTGGTCTTCTTCATCTTCCAGCGCCAGATCATCGAGGGAGTCGTGCTCACGGGGGTAAAGGGTTGAGCCACGCTTCAGGCGCCGGCGCGTGGGGGTCTGGGCGCGGCCCCGGCTCGCCGCGCATCGTGGTCGTCGGCAACGCCAACGTGGACGTGCTCATGGGCGACGTGGCGCCGTGGCCGGTGCCGGGCAGCGAGGTCGTGATCGACCGCTACGAGTGGCGCGTCGGCGGGGCCGCCGGCAACACCGGGCTGGCACTGGCCGCCATGGGGGTGCGTGAGGGCGTGGACTCGGACGTCATCGCCCACGTCGGAGAGGACTTCCTGGGGGGTTGGCTCGAGGGCGCCATGTCGGGTGCGGCACGCCTGACGCGCGTGCCGCACCCGACGGCGCTCACGGTCGGCCTCACGCATCCGGACGGGCAGCGGACCTTCGTCTCCTACCTCGGCCACCTCGTGACCTTGCCGGAGGAACGGATCGCGGCGGCGCTCGACGCGGCGAGGCCGGGTGACCTCCTCCTGCTCTGCGGCTACTTCCTCTTGCCGGAGTTGCGCGCGAAGGCCCCGAGCCTACTACGCGGTGCCCGCCAGCGCGGCATGCTCACCATGATCGACACGGGTTGGCCGGACGAGGGCTGGACCCCCGCCGTGCGCGCCGAGGTGGCGGCCCTGCTGCCGCACGTCAGCGCCTTCCTGCCCAACCGCGAGGAGGCCGTCGGCGTTACCGGCGAGCGCGAAGGCGCCGCCGTCGATGACGTCGCCGAGGCCGCTGCCGCGGCGCTGCTCGAGCTCGGCGCGGAACGCGTCGTGATGAAGTGCGGGGCCGCCGGCGCGCTGTTGGCCGGGGCCGATGGCTACGTGGTCCACCCGGCGCCCATCGTGTGCGTGCAGGACACGGTCGGGGCCGGCGACACCTTCAACGCCGGGCTGCTGGCCGGCCTCGCGCGTGGCATGAGCTGGGCGGAGGCCCTGGCGCCGGCCGTGAACGCGTCGGCGCTCGCCATCGGCAGCCAGCCCCGGCGCTACCCGAGCTGGGCCGAGGTCGTCGAGGCCGCGGTCGAGACCGTAGCCTCGGTCTAGGCCGCGACCTCGCGCCAAGCGCTCTCCGTGACCAAGTAGCCCATCCTGAAGTCGTGCTCCTCATGCGGGAGCTCGGGCACGACGAGCGCTTCCAGCGTCACGCCGACGACAGCGGCGTCGGGCCGCAACAGCGGTAACAGGCGGTCGTAATAGCCCTTGCCGTAGCCGAGGCGGTAACCGCGGACGTCGAACGCGAGGCCCGGCACCAGGACCACGTCGATGCCGCGCGGGTCGACCTCCGGCGTGCCGGCCGCGGGTTCGGGCTGACCGAAGCGGTGGCGTTCCCACGCGGCCTCGTTCGCGGGGTCCGCCAGCCGCATGGTGAGGCGCGGTGGGGGTCCGCCGTGCGTGCGCGGCCAGACGAAGCGCTTGCCCGAGTCGCCTGCCAGCGCTGTCAGGTCGAGTTCGGAGCCGAAAGCGCGGTAACAGGCCACGGTTCCGGCGCCACGGTAGGCGGCGGCGGACCTCACGAGGGCCACCGCGGCGGCGCTCCTCTCGGCGCCGCAGCTGCGCATGAGCTCGGCGCGCGTCGCGCGCGCCCAGTCGCGCAGGGTCGCCTTGGTTGCGGGCACGTCCGTCGCGCTCATCGTGAAGCGAGTGTAGCGCTCAGGGAGCCCGGCGGCCCGAGGGGCGCATCTCCGCCTCCCGTCGCGAGGAACCTGGCGCTGCGCGCCCGCGCGCCCGATACTAGGGCATGCCGAAGACCCTGACCAGCACCGTCCACCACCTCGTAGGCCTGCGCTTCGTCGGCGAGACGCCGGAAGGCCAGCGCGTGATGATCGACAACGAGAAGCATGCCAGGACGGGCATGAGCCCCATGCAGCTCCTGCTCAACGCCACGGCCGCCTGTGCCGCCATGGACGTCGTCGTCATGCTCGGCAAGCGCAAGCTGCCCATCAACGAGTACCGCATAGAGATGGTGGGCGAGCGCCCCGACGCTGTGCCTGCGCCGTTCGAGCGCATCGTCGCCAAGCACGTGCTCGACGTGCCCGGCCTCGACCTGGCCACGGCCGAGCGCTTCGTGCAGCTCGCCACGGACAAGTACTGCTCCGTGGGCCTGAGCCTGAAGGCCGAGATCGTATGCGAGGTGGAGCTCGTCGGGGAAGGTGTCGCCGGCTGAGGGGAGTCGCCCCGCGTTCTTCTAGCCGGCCTGTGAGGCCTGCAACGCCTTCACGAGCTGCCTGACGGCGCCGAGGTGGTACGCGCTGTGGGCGAGCACGGCGAACGCCAGACCCGTGCTATCGCCGCTCCAGTCGGCGAGGCCCCTGGCCGTGGCCTTGATCTCCTCGTACGCCGCGAACAGGGCCGCGATGCGCGCTTGCCACTCGCTCTCCGTCACGACGCTCGTCGCCCAGCTGCCCGACCAGTCGCCGGGGGTCGTCTTGTCGCCGTCAGGCACGATGTAGCGGACCGAGTTCGTGAGGTAGTAGGTCGCGTGGACGACGTGCGCCACCACGGTCGTCGCGCCCGGGAAGGCCGGGCGGGACGCCTCGGCGGCCGTCAGCCGCTCCAAGGTGCGGCGCCAGCTCCCGTCGCGGTCGAGCGCCACGGTGCCGCCCGCGCCGGCCGGTGGCCCCTCGAAGAACTCGGAGAAGACGAACTCGAAGTTGCTCAGGAACTCTTCACGGTCGGGTCCCATGCTCACGCCTCTCTTCCAGGGTCTTGGTTCGGTCCGAGGTCGATGGTCGACCCGCCCGTCACGCTGCCGATCGCCTCGGGCATCACGCCTGCAGCGGCCCGCGCCCGGGTTCTGGGCCGGGGCCGGAGGCGCCGGACACGGCGGCTGCGAAGCCCGTCTGCAAGCCCATGAGGTACGAGAGCTTGACCATGAACTCGATCGTGTCGTTGTCGTGGGCGGCCACGACGTCCGCTATGAACTCGGCCGTGCCGTCCGGCAAGGCGACGGCGTCGATCTGCTGGGAATGCTTGTCGCGCATCTCCTTGAGGAAGCGTTCGATGAGCTCCTTGTTCATGGCCGCGTCGCTCCGTCCGCGGCGGGAGCGCCGCGCGCGTACGAGGCTAGCAGCTCCTCGTCCGCCAGGAGGTCGGCCAACCAGGCGGCCACCGCCTCGGCCGTAGCCGAGTTCGTCGCCAGGGCCACGCGGTGCACGTCGCAGATGCGCAGCAGGGCGGAGATGTCCGGCTCGTGCGGCTGGGCCGTGAGCGGGTCGCGGAAGAAGATGACGGCGAGGACCTCGTCCTGGGCGATGCGAGCGCCGACCTGGAGGTCGCCGCCGAGCGGACCCGAGGCGAGGCGTTCGATGGCGAGGCCGGTGCGCTCCATCAGGACCGTGCCCGTCGTGCCGGTTGCGATCAGTGGGAAGCGTCCGATGGTCTCGGCGTGCTCCGCCACGAACTCGGCGAGTTCCGCCTTCTTCTGGTCGTGCGCGATGAGGGCCACGGACTTCATGGCCTAAGTCTAGGGCCTAGGGCGGGAAGGGGGCGTCTCACTCGCGCCGGCGCAGCCGGGCCGGCACGCTGGCTACGGTCGACCCGCGCTCCTCGCCCAGCGCCTGGCCGGAGCGGGTTTAGCATGTGTCGCGTGGAACTGGCCATGGCGGTTGCCGCGACCCTCACGGTCGTCGCTATCCTCAGCACGCGACTGGCGCACCGCTTCGGGGTGCCCGCGCTCGTCTTGTTCGTCGGCATCGGCATGTTCGCCGGCTCCAGCGGCCCCCTCGGGATCCAGTTCAACGACATCGAGTTGAGCTACCACGTCGGGACCGTCGCCCTGGCCCTCATCCTCTTCTACGGCGGTCTGGACACGCGCATGACGTTGTTCAGGGCGGCCATAGTGCCCGCCTCCGCCCTGGCGACGGTCGGGACCGTGCTCACCATGCTGTTCGTCGGCCTGAGCGCTTACGCCCTCACCAGCCTCGACCTCCTGACCAGCATGCTGCTCGGCGCCGTCGTGTCGAGCACGGACGCTGCCGCCACCTTCTCGATGCTCAAGGGGCGCGGGATCCCGAAGCGGCTGCGCGGCACGTTGGAGACCGAGTCCGGCACGAACGACCCGGCGGCCGTGCTCCTCACGTACTCGTTGGCCGAGGCCGTCACGCGCGAGGGGGCCGTCAACTACCTCGTGCTGGCTGGCGACATCGTCCTCGAGCTCGCGATCGGGGCCGTGCTAGGGCTCGTGTTCGGCTGGCTCCTGAAGCAGGTGATCAACAAGGCCGCGCTCGGCAACATCGGCCTGTACCCGATGCTGGCGCTGTCGGGCGCGCTCCTCGCGTTCGCGCTCACCGGGCTGCTGCACGGCAACGGTTACCTCGCCATCTACCTGGTGGGGCTCATCCTGAGCCACAACCGCCTCTCGCACAGGCTCGCCATCATCAACTTCATGGACGGCGCGGCTTGGGGGGCGCAGCTCGTCATGTTCCTCCTGATGGGCCTGCTCGTCGACCCGGAGCAGCTGCCGGCCATCCTCGGCGTGGCCCTGCTCATCACCGCGGCGTGCATGCTCATCGCTCGGCCGCTGGCCGTCGGCATCTCGCTATGGCTCGTGCGCCTCGTCTCGCGCGGCCGGATGGTCTTCACGCTCCGCGAGCAGGCCCTGATCACCTGGGCCGGCCTCAAGGGCGCCGTGCCCATCATCCTCGCCATGGTGCCGCTCCTCGAGCGCGTGCCCGGCGCCGACGTCATCTTCAACGTCGTGTTCGTCGTCGTGATCGTCGGGACGTTGCTGCAAGGCTTCACCATCTCGCCCTTGGCGAAGGCGCTCGGACTCTCCAAGGAGGAGCCGCCCCCCGCGCGGCTGCGGCTCGAGCTCGGCGGCGACGCCCCGGAGGGCGCCGCCGTCGTCGACGTGTACCTCGGCGAGGACAACCGGGCAATCGGCAAGCGCATAGACGAGCTCTCGTTGCCGCCCGAGGTCGTGATAGCCGCGGTGCTGCGGGGCAAGCAGATGGTCACGCCGCGCGGCAGCACGGTGTTCAGGGCGGGCGACCACGTGTACCTGATCGGCTCGCACTTGCACACGGAGTCGATCCCGACCGCGTTCGGGCGCAAGTGGCACGGCGTGGGCGCTTCCGTGCGGCCTGCCGGGAGTGACGGTGCCGAGGCGGCGGCGTTCCCCGAGGACGGCGGCTCAGGAGCCGTGTTCACCGGGAGCGTGGAAGGTCACGACGGTCCCGGGCCGAGCCTGGGCGAGCCCAGCTAGGTCGACCCTGGCGACCACCCCGACGACCGGGTAGCCGCCCGTGCGACCGCGGTCCGCGAGCAAGACGAGCGGCCGTCCGTCCGGGGGGAGTTGAACGGCTCCGAGGGGCATACCCCTCGACGTCTCGGCGCCCGTCACCGGCACGCCTCGGGTGTCGCGCTCGCCCCGCGGCTCGAGGCGAACGCCCATCCGGCTGCGCTCGCTGACGACGAAGGTCCTGCTCAAGAGGTGGGCGAAGCCGCCGGTGCGCGCGCCCGGGTACAGGCGGAGGTGGAGCTCGCTAGGGTAGTGACCGAGGGCCCCGCCTGCCGCCTTCCTGACGGGTCGAACCGGGGGCCACGTGGGCGTGGTGGTGCCGGCATCAGCCGTTCGCCGAGCAGTACCGGCTCCCGGCGACCACGCGCGCCCGGCGCCGCGCGCCATGACGTCGCCGGCGCGTAGCCACCGCCCGAAACCGCCCACGTGCCCGCGCACGTCCGTGCTCCCGCCGGCGGCCAACAGGGGGTGCCCGGCATGGCCGTCTAGCGGTGCCAGGCCCCCCGCGAAGCTGAGGATGGGCACGCCGGCCCGCCGGCGCGGACCCGCCGGGGCAGGCCGCAAGGCCAGCACGTCCCCGGCGCGCCACTCGAACGGCACCCCGGGCGTCAGCTCCTCGCCCCTCAGGCTGGCGGTCGCCGCCCCGCCGAACGCAGCCACCGTCGACGCCTCGGCACGCAGCGCCGCGTGGGGCACGGGGAGCTCGATGCTCGCCCCGTCGAGCGGCGCGCCCACGGCGAGGTGCAGTGCCAGCAGGAGGCGCTGGTCGAGCGCGCCCGCCTCGGCCAGGCCGTGCCGGCCGACGCCGACGCGCGGCCTGCCCTGGAGGGAGGCCGACTCGGGCCATACTTCCAGCACCGAGACGAGGGGCTCGGCGGCCGCATGCTCGGCCGGGGCTCCTAGCGAGCCGAACGTCGGGGTGCCGGGCGGGGCGTGGTAGCCCACGTCGGCGTCGATCGGTGCTCTGCCGCGAGCCTGGCCGCCGCCCCCGCTGGCCTGCGGCACGAAGCGCAGCTCGTCGCCGGCTCGCAGCACCGTCGGTTCCGGTCGGTCGGGCATGAAGAGCGGGAAGCTCGTGGTGCCGAGTACCCACCAGCCGCCCGGCCCCGCCTCCGGGTAGATGCCCGCCTGAGCGCCCGCCATGGCCACCGCGCCGGCGGGCACGTCCGGCCGTGGTCGGTCGCGTCTCGGGGTCTGGAGGCGGGGGTCGAGCCCGTGCAGGTACGGGAAGCCCGGAGTGAAGCCTACGTACGCCACGGTGTACTTCCCGGCGGCGTGCAGCCCGGCGATGTCGGGCCAGGCCAGGCCGAGCCGCTCCGTCAGGGTCGCCGCGTCCGCTCCCGCCCCGTACGCCACCGGGACCTCGAAGGTGCGCGGCTGGTAGGCGCCCCCGTCCGAGGCCCCGCCGGTTACCTCGATCGCCTCGGCCAGCGCCAGGAGGCGCTCGGGCGCGAGCACGGCGCGACCCTCGACGAGGATGTCGAGGTAGCCGGGCACGACGTCGAACGCACCACGAGGCAGCGCGGCGCGCAAAGCCTCCGCCACGGCGCCGATGCGCCTGGAGAGCTCCGGGGAGGGCGGTCCGCCAAGGACCAGGTAGCGAGCCCACGGTCCGGCGGTCTCTACGCGCACGTTACGTGCCGCTCAGGCCGGTGCGGCGACGGTGAAGCGCGCGCCCGCGAGGCGCTCGCGCACCGCGGCCGCTATGGCGACGGCGCCCGGCGTGTCCGAGTGCACGCAGATCGTGTCGACCGAGAGCGCGATGGTCGTGCCGTCGCTGGTGGCGAGCTCGCGGCCCTCGGCCAGGGCTAGGGCCTGGTCGGCCGCCGCCCCGGCCTCGGTGATGACGGCCCCGCTGCGCCGCCGCGGCACGAGCAGCCCGCTCTCGAGGTAGGCGCGGTCGGCGAAGCCCTCGCGGAGGTGCGCGTGGCCGGCGGTGGCGAGCGCGGCGGCGGCCGGCGAGGAGGCGGGCACCACCAGGCGCAGCCCCTCGCCCAACCGCGCGACCTCGGCAGCCAGGGCCCGCGCGAGGCCCGGGTCGACCGCCACCGCCTCGTAGAGGGCGCCATGCGGCTTGACGTGCCGCACGGCGACCCCCTGGGCGGCCGCGATCCCCATGAGGGCGCCCACCTGGTAGAGGACGTCGTCGATGACGCGTTCGGGGGGCAGCATGAGCGGCACGCGGCCGAAGCCCCGCAGGTCCGGGTACGACGGATGCGCGCCGACCGCCACCCCGGCCGCCGCGCACAGCGCGACCGTCTCGCGCATGATCGTCGGATCGCCGGCGTGGAACCCGCAGGCCACGTTCGCGGAGGAGACGTGGCGCAACAGGCTCGCGTCGTCGCCCGGGCCGAGCCAGACGCCGAAGCCCTCGCCCAGGTCGGCGTTCAGGTCGATCGTCATGGGGTCATGCTAACCCCGTGTCGCCCGGCGGCAGGGCCCGCGGCGCCTCGCTCAGGCCCAGTCGGCCAGGTAGGCGAGCGCCGCCGAGGACCACGCCTGCGGCCTGCACGCCACCGGGTAGGGCACCGGCGGCGAGTCCGTGCGCTCGTAACCGGCCACGAGCTCCGGTGGGCGCAGGTCGGGCTGGCTGGCGGCCAGGTCGAAGAGCGCGTCGCGCAACGTGGAGGCTTGCTCGGTGAAGCCGTAGCGCCGCAGGCCGGCGGCGATGAGCGCGGTGTCGTGCGGCCACACCGAGCCGTTGTGGTAGCTCAGGGGGTTGTAGCGCGCCTCGCGCGTGCCGAGCGTGCGGATGCCCCAGCCGGAGAAGAGCCTGTCCGACATGAGGGTGGCCGCGAGGGTCGGCGCGAACGCCTCCGGCACGATCCCCGTCCATAGGAGCTGGCCCGCGTCGGAAGAGAGGACCTCGAGCGGGCGCTTGTCGCCGTCGAGGGCCAGTGCGTAGGTCCCTAGGTCGGGCAGCCAGAACGTTTCGTGGAAGCGCGCCTTCAACTCGTCCGCGCGCCTGGCGAGCCGCGCGGCCTCCGTCGCCTCCCCGAGATCGCCCAAGCACCCGGCGGCGGCCAGCAGCGCGGCGTAGGCGTACCCCTGGACCTCGGCCACGGCCACGGCCCCCTTCGCCAAGGTGCCGTCGGCGTGGCTCAGCGCGTCGTGCGAGTCCTTCCACGACTGGACGCTCAAGCCGTTGCCGCCCTGGGCGCACGCGAACTCCACGAAGCCGTCGCCGTCGGGGTCGGCGTCGGTTGCCAGCCAGCCGAGCGCGGCCTCCAGGTTGGGGCGGAGCTCGCGTAGGAGGCCAAGGTCGCCGTCGCGGCGGTACGTCTCGTGCAGCAGCACCATGAAGAGCAGGGTCGCGTCGATGCTGCCGTAGTAGCGACCGAACGGCACCTTGCCCGTGCGCGCGAGCTCGCCCTGCCTGACCTCGTGCAGGATCTTGCCGGGCGCCTCGGAGCGGGCCGCGTCGTACCCCCGGCCCTGGAGGGAGGCGAGGTAGCGCAGGGTGCCGCGCGCCATGTCCGGGCGGCGGTCGAGGAGCATCAGGGCGGTGAGGATGGAGTCGCGGCCGAAGGCCGTGACGAACCAGGGGATGCCGGCGGCGACGATGGGGCCGTGCTCGGAGAAGAGTAGGAGGGCCCTCAGGTCTAGGGCGGCGCGGCGCAGCACCGCGGCGTGCGGCCCTCCTTCCAGCAACGGTCCGAACGACTCGAGCCAGCTCTCGTACGCGATGACGTGGCGCGAGGTCGCCGGCGGGCTCGGGTCGCGCGTCTGGCGTGGCGCCGTTGCCGCGCCGACGCCGGCTCCCTGTGCGGCCGCCTCCAACGGGTCGCGAAGAAGCGCGTCGACCGTCAGGCTCACGCTCTCACCCGGACGCAACTCGAGCGTGTACGTGGCGGCCGAGGCGGTCACCTCGCTCGGCGCCGGCGTGAACGTCAGCGTGAGGCCCTGCTCGAGCCCGTCGCTCGCCACATGGTCGAAGCGCACGGAGGCCGCTCCGGGAGCGCGGCAGACGGTCCCACCCGCGAACCGGACCGGCTGCTCGTGCCAACCGCGCGCCTGGAAGAGGTCCGCGAAGTCGGTCTCGAAGGCCAGGGTCAGCGTCACGGTCTGCCGCGCCAACGACGTGTTCGTCACCGTGACGGCGTCCCGCATGGCCGCCGTGGCGATGTCGAGCCGGCGCGCGATGGCCACGACCTGCGTGGGGCCGGCCATCACGGCCACGTGCTGAGCGCAGCGGTCAGGCCGGGGGGAGTGCTCTAGCAGGAGCTGCGCCTCGCGGTCATCGCCCGCCTCTGGCCAGCCGACGCTCCACGCGTAGCGCGACAGGTAGCGCGTGTCGCGGCTGTACAGGCCGTGCTCGCCTCCCAGGACCGCGGCGGCCTCGTTGGCGACGAGGAACGTGTAGTTCTCCTTCAGCACGAGGTTCCGGCCGAACCCGCCGGGCGCTATCTCGGTGAGGGTCACTCCTTGCCACCTCCGTACGAGACGCCCTCCATGAAGTAGCGCTGGAACACGACGAACAGGACGATGACCGGCAGGGCGCTGAGGATGGCGCCGGCGAGGATGAGCCCCCAGTCGCCGGAGTTGCCGTAGACGTTGCGGAACGTGAGCAGGCCGATCGGGAGCGTCTTGACGTCCTCCGGCGTCGTGAGGATGACGAGGGGCCAGAAGAAGTCGTTCCACGCCGCCTGGAACGAGAGGATGACGAGCGCCCCGAGCGCCGGGCGTGCCATTGGCAGCACCACGCGCGCGAAGCGCGACCAGTAGCCGGCGCTGTCGATCATGGCCGACTCCTCGACCTCGCGCGGCAGCGCCTCGAAGAACTGCTTCATGATGAAGACGGGCCCGGCGTTGAGCGCGGTGACGAACAGGAGGCCGGGCAGGCCGTTGAGCAGCGTCGACTGGCCCCATAGCGACGACAGCCCCCAGATGCCGTCGCGTAGGACTAGGTAGTTACTGACGAACAGGACCTGCGTCGGCACCATCTGCGCGAACAGTACCAACAGGAACACGAGGCCGCGGCCGGGGAAGCGCAGGCGCGCGAGCGCGTAGCCGGCCGTCGTGGCGATGGCGAGGGTGACGATCACCCTGAAGAAGGCGTACACGAACGTGTTCGCCGTCCAGCGCAGGAAGAGGCTCCTGCCCGTCGTCACGCTGCGCGCCTCCGTGAACACGCGCCGGTAGTTGCCGAGCAGGTAGCCGAGCGCGCCGGGCGTGATGCTGTCGTACGACGCCACGAGGCCGAGGCGCTCGAGCCGCGTCGGCGGGAGGGTGGCGCTCACGAAGCGCTGCTCGCGCGAGGGTGACTGCACGTCGAGCGGGAGCCGGTCTACGGTCGGACCCTCGCCCGGGTAACCGACCTGCACGTGGTAGGTGACGAGCTCGCCGCCGTCCGCTTGGCGGCGCGCCACCTCGACGACCTCGCCGACCTCCGCGAAGTCGGCCGCGTAGGTTATCCGCTGCACGGCGCCGAGGCCGCCGCCCGGGCGCCTGCGCGGCACGCTCACGCTCGGGGCCTCGGCGGTCAGTCCGTCGGGCACGAAGTAGGTGAGCTCGAAGGCGACGGAGGCGCCGGGCGCGAAACCGCCCCAGAGCGGCGCGCCGGCTCCCTGCCTGCCGAGGCTCGCCGCGGCGGCCCAGTTGGCCGGGGAGAGCTGCGGGCCGAGCAGCTTCGGCGGGTAGGCGAGCGGGTCGGTCTTCACGCTCGACAGCGCCGCGAAGAGCAGCGGTCCCAGGAACACGAGGGAGAACAGGAGCATGACGAGGTAGGCGATCGCGGCGCGCGACCAGCGCCTGCGCGCCTCCCAGCGCTCGCGTGCCAGGCTGGCCGCGGGGGTGGCGGCGGCCGACACGCTCATCTGTCGCCCTCCGCGCGCAGGACCGTGCGCTGGAGCAGCACGATGACCAGGGTGAGCGCGGCGAGGAACATGGCGGCCGCGGACGCGAAGCCGACCTCCGGCAGTTGGGCGCCTGGGAACATGCGGTTGTAGACGAAGTAGGCGAGCGTGATGACGCTCTGCAGCGGCACGGCGCTCCCGAAGATGGCTACCTGGTCGAACATCTGCAGGGTGCCTATCAGCCCGAGCGAGACCACGAGGAAGACGACGGGCTGCAATGACGGGATGGTGATGTGGAAGAACTGCTGCGCGGGGTTGGCGCCGTCGAGCGCGGCGGCCTCGTAGTAGGAGCGGGGCACGTCCTGCAGGGCGGCCAGGAACATCAGCATGAAGGTGGGGATGGTCGTGAACGTGTTCTGCACCATGATGGCGACGAGCGGCATGGGCGCGCGCAGGAAGAACGGCGCCCCGCTCGGCACTTCCTGCCGCGTCTGTAACCAGTTGATGGCGACGGCCTCGGTCCCGCGCGGGGCTAGGTAGCCCAGGAGGGCCAGGCCGGCGGTCGCGGACGCCGCGACGAGCAGCGACACGACCAGGAGGGCCGGGTCGAGGGCCGCGACCGCGCGTTTGGGCCCGGCGTCGGCGACGCCCCGCAAGCGACGGCGCTCCAGCCATACTTGCGCGGCCTGGGCGACCACGGCGACCAGCACGAACGCCGCGATGGTCGGGGCGTTCCTTACGGCGGCCGTCAGGAGGTAGTTGATGCCGCCGAGGCGCTGGAACAGCCAGAGGAAGATGAGGGTGATGACCACGCTGCTCGTCACCGCCGGCATGTAGAAGGCGGACCGGAAGAAGGTCATGCCGCGCACGCGGCGGTTCAGAGCGCTGGCAGTGACGAGCGCCCCGGCCGTCTGGACGGTGGTGACGACGGCCGCGAAGGCGAGGGAGTTCCGCAGCGCGTACAGGAAGTTGTCGTCCTGGAAGAGCGCCCGGTAGTTCTCGAGCCCCACCCACTTGGGGGCGTTGAATAGGTCGTAATCCGTGAAAGAGAAGTAGACGGCGCGCGCGCTGGCGTAGACGAAGAACACGACCAGCACGGCGAGGAACGGCAGCAGGAACAGGAGCGCGGGCAGCAGCTCGCGGCCGCTTCTTCGCATGGCGCTTGCCTCCTCGTGAGCTCGCTCGGGGTTGCTATGGCCCCCTCCGGGCGCCGCTGAAGGGCGCCCCGGAGGGAGAGGGGTAGTAGGGTTACGGCGCCGCGCGCTGCAGGAGCGCCGTGAGCTCGCTCTGCGCCTGGCTCAAGGCCGCCCCGCTGCCGGACGCGCCGGTCATGACGGCCGTCAGGGCGTTGTTGATCGGTCCCATGTAGTCGGTGCCGATGGTGCCGAACTGGAACCCGTACACGTCGCCGTGCGAGGCGCCCTCGAAGACGATCCGGTTGGCGCGCGCCTCGGCGGAGTCCTGGGCGAAGTAAGGGTTGTCGGCCAGCGCCTTGCGGCTGGGGATGGCCAGGCCCTGCTCGAGGATGAACTGCTGCGCCTCGGGGCTCGTGAGGGCCTCGAGGACCTTGACGGCGGCGTCTTGCACCTTGCTGTCGGCGTTGACCGCCCAGGCGACGGTGTAGAGGTAGTTGCCGCTGCGGCCCGTCGTGGGCGACTTCGGCAGGAAGGTCGCGCCGTACGGCAGGTTGGGGGCGTTGTCGCGCAGGAAGCCGAGGATCCAGGCCCCCTCGATGGCGACGGCCGCCTGCTCGCGCGCGAGGCAGTCGCCCGGCCAGCCGGCGCCGAGGTCGGCGGGCTGCGCCGCGGCGCCGCTCGTCACGAGGCCGGTGTAGAAGTCGAACGCCTCGGCGAACGCCGGCGACGTGATGTCGGCGCTACCGTCCGCGTTGAACGTCGTCCAGCCGTTGGCGAACGCGAAGGCCCCGAGACGAGCCGTGTCGGCCGCGATGCAGGCGCCGTACACGCCCGGGTCGAGGGCGGCGACCCTCGCCAGCTTGTCGGAGAAGGTGTTCCAGTCGTCGTCGGCGTTGGGGTACTCGACGCGGGCCGCGTCGAACAGGTCCTCGTTGTAGAAGACGGCGAGCGTGTTGAAGTCCTTGGCGATGCCGTACACGTGACCGTCCTTCGAGAAGACGGCGTTGAGCGTGTCGATGAACGCGCTCGTGTCTACGAGGTCCTCGAGCGCGAGGAGCTTGCCGGTGGCGATGAAGCCGGGGGCCGTCTCGCCGGGCACGTAGAACACGTCGCCGGCCGTGCCGGCCGAGAGCGAGTTGACGAGGACGGTGTTGTAGTCGGTCTCGATGGGCTCGTAGTTGATCGTTATGCCCTGGGCGGCGAGATCGTCGCCGATGACCTCGTCGATGAGGCGCTGGACTATGGCCGGATCCTGTCCGCCGTAGCCCTGCACCCGCACGATGGTCTGAGCGCTCGCCGTGCCGATGGTGACGAGCAGCGCCGCTATCGCAGCCGTGAAGAGTCGTCTCATCTTTGCCTCCTTGGCGTTGCTTGTCGGAGTCGCGGCCCGTGGCCTGCGACGTCCGCCTACCGTTGACCGTGGATGCTGTTCGGCGGCCTTCGCGTCTACCGCCGCTCATCTCCAGCCGTTCACCCCCTCCTCCGCGCCGTCGTCCCGCGGGCCATGAGCTGCACGGGAACCGTCTCGCTCCTGATAGACGCGCCGTGCAGGCCCTCTTCCAGGAGGGTGACGGCGGTGGCGGTGATGTGGGCGATGTCCTGGCGGACGGTCGTGAGCCCTTCCGGGACCCTGAGGGCGTCCGCCACCTCCGGCAGGTCGTCGAAGCCGACGACCGAGACGTCTAGGGGCACGGCCAACCCGAGGTCCTCGAGGGCCGCGATGGCGCCGAGGGCCATCTCGTCGGAGGCGGCGAACACGGCCGTGCAGCCGCAGCCGTTCTCGAAGGCGCGGCGCACGGCCCGGTAGCCGCCGAGCGTGGTGAAGCCGCCGTCAAGGAGCCAGTCGCGCCGCGGGGCGACGCCAGCTTCCCGCAGGGCTTCGAGGTAGCCGCCGTAGCGGTCCTGGAAGGCCTGGTGACCCATCAGGCCGCCTAGGTGGAGGACCTCGCGGTGGCCGAGGGCGAGGAGGTGGCGCGTGGCTTGCAGCCCGCCGTCGTGGTCGTCCGGCGCCACCCACCTCACCCCGGTGGCACGACCGACCAGGACGAAGGGCACGCCCTGGTCGCGCAAGTACGCGAGGCGGGGGTCGTCCTCGTGGGCGCCGTGCAGGATGACGCCGTTGGGCAGCCATGCCGGCAGCCCGTCGCGCCCCGCCGGCACCTCCTCGAAGCGGTAGCCGTCCTGCTGCAGCCGCGCGATCAGGTGTTCGAGGAAGAGCATGAAGAAGGGGGTCAGCCGGCGCGTGCCGCCGGCGAGGCTGAGCCCGATGCGCAGCGGGGCCTTGCTGAGCGCCCGCGCCACATGGTCGGGGCGGAAGGCGAGCTCCTTGATGCTGGCGCGCACGCGCTCGCGCGTCGTCTGGCTCACGCCGGCGCGGCTGTTCAGCACCCGCGAGACCGTCCCGATGCTCACGCCGGCGTGCTCTGCGACCTGCTGGATGGTGGCGCGTTCGTTCACGTTGGAGCTCCCGTGCTTCGCGTGCCCGCTGCTTCGTCACGGCTGCGGGCGGACTCGTGCGGCCGCGCGATGCCTAGCCGTAAGCGCTTACGTTCTATCTTGGGGGAGAGGATAGAGGGGCGCGGAGCGCCTGTCAACAGCAGACGTACATCACTAACTGGACTGGCCTCACTCCATGCGCGCAGTGTCTACCTGCGCGACTGTAAGCGCTTACGAGAGCTGTCGGCCCAGCGATGAGCGTCGCCGTCCGATCCTGAGGGCGGCGCGTCGCAGGGGTTCGGCGCGCCGCCGTGCTCGCGGCGCTGGCCCAGGCCCGGGAAGCGCGTCGCGGCGCAGGTCCTCATGGTCGGCTGAAGGCGGGGCCCGACGAGCTCGGGAGGCGCGCCGCGCCGTCGATCACCCTTCTGGAGGAACCTTGCGGAAGTCCCGTACGGGAGCCGTCTCGCCGGTCGCTCAGCCGGTCGTCGCAAGGGGTGGGACCGGGTCCGCGCTCGGGATCTAGGTGGGGGTGCTTGACACGCCCCGCCACGAAGATGTACTCTAACTTTTGCCGCTCGAAAGACCGGCGAGAACATTGACAGGCGAATAGAAGGCAAGACATCAGGGCTCGGACGGGCTCGTAGTTCCGTCAGGAACGCGAAAACGTACCGGGCCGCGAATCGGGTTTTTTCGAAAACTTGAATCGCGTGTCTGCTCATACACATCAATGAAAGAAATGGGTCAAGTTACTAAGGGCACACGGTGGATGCCTTGGCAGTCGAACCGATGAAGGACGTGGCTACCTGCGATAAGCCTCGGGAAGCTGGAAGCAAGCGTAGATCCGAGGATTTCCGAATGGGGCAACCCAGTGGGGCGAACCCCCACTACCCATGACTGAATACATAGGTCATGTGGAGGGAACCCAGGGAACTGAAACATCTAAGTACCTGGAGGAGAAGAAAGAAACCTCGATTCCCCCAGTAGCGGCGAGCGAAAAGGGAATAGCCTAAACCGACTCCTACGGGAGCCGGGGTTGTAGGACCGGCAACATGGACTCGAGCGTATAGCGGAAGCGCACTGGAAAGGCGCGCCATAGCGGGTGATAGCCCCGTACGCGAAATGCGCGGAAGCCTAGCCGGCACCTGAGTAGCGCGAGTCACGTGGAACCTCGCGTGAATCTACGGGGACCACCCCGTAAGGCTAAATATTCCGACTGACCGATAGCGAACAAGTACCGTGAGGGAAAGGTGAAAAGAACCCCGTGAGGGGAGTGAAATAGTCCCTGAAACCGTGTGCTTACAAGCAGTCACAGCCCTATGCGCATCTTCGGGTGCGAACGGGTGGTGGCGTGCCTCTTGAAGCATGATCCTGCGACTTACTGGTAGTGCCGAGTTTAAGCCGATAGGCGGAGGCGCAGCGAAAGCGAGTCTGAACAGGGCGTTCAGGCGCTATCAGTAGACCCGAAACCGGATGAGCTAGCCATGGCCAGGTTGAAGCTTCCGTAAAAGGAAGTGGAGGACCGAACCCGTTGAGGTTTAAAACTCTTGGGATGAGCTGTGGTTAGGAGTGAAAAGCTAACCGAATCCGGAGATAGCTGGTTCTCCCCGAAATAGTTTTAGGACTAGCCTCGGGGGTTCACCGATGGTTGTAAAGCACTGATTGGGCTAGGGGGCTCACCAGCTTACCAAACCCTGTCAAACTCTGAAGGCCGTCGGTTCATACCCCGGGAGTCAGTCTGCGTGAGCTAACTTTCGCAGACAAGAGGGAAACAACCCAGAACGCCAGTTAAGGTCCCCAAGTCATGGCTAAGTGGTAAAGGATGTGGAGACGCTAAGACAGCTAGGAGGTTGGCTTAGAAGCAGCCATTCCTTTAAAGAGTGCGTAATAGCTCACTAGTCGAGTATCTCTGCGCCGAAGATGATCGGGGCTAAGCCATGCACCGAAACTGCGTCAGTGCAGCTAAGCTGTGCTGGGTAGGGGAGCGTTCCGTAAGCCGTTGAAGCGGTACCGTAAGGAGCCGTGGAGGTATCGGAAGTGCGAATGCAGGAATTAGTAACGATAAGAAGGGTGAGAATCCCTTCCGCCGAAAGCCTAAGGGTTCCTGAGCAAGGGTCGTCCTCTCAGGGTTAGGCGGGACCTAAGGCGAGGCCGAAAGGCGTAGTCGATGGACAGCAGGTCAACATTCCTGCCCCGCCGTCGTGGAGTGATGGGGTGACGCATTAGGATAGGCCAACCGGAGCTATGGCTATGCCCGGCGGCGTGCGAAGTCTGGAGGGATAGGCAAATCCGCCCTCCGCGTAGATGACGTACGTCGGGAAGGTCCTACGGGACTGATAACTGGTTGAATCCACGGTGCCAAGAAAACCCTCTAAACGTTGAAGCGATGGCGCCCGTACCAAAACCGACACAGGTAGGCGAGTGTAAGAGCACTAAGGCGCGCGAGAGAACCCTGGTTAAGGAACTCTGCAAATTTGCCCCGTAACTTCGGGAGAAGGGGCCCCACGTGTAAGGTTGTCCATTAGGATCGCCTGAGGTGGGCGCAGTGAACTGGCTCTAGCGACTGTTTACCACAATCACAGCACTCTGCTAACCCTCATCGGGGATGTATAGGGTGTGACACCTGCCCGGTGCTGGAAGGTCAACGGGAGGCGTGCAAGCGCCGAACTGAAGCCCCAGTGAACGGCGGCCGTAACTATAACGGTCCTAAGGTTAACATTACGCTAGCTTTAGTAAAACCAAACTATATGCGGGAAACTCCTCACAACAGCCACGCGGTACTCGCAGCATAAAGGCTGCAGTAACAATCCACTGGACATGGGGACAATCCGCAGGGAAGGCTTGGTCGTGTTGATCACGCCAAGAACCCTCAGAGACTATACGTTTGGGGTCGTCCGGCCCCGGAGGTATACGTGAAGCTCGAAGCTCAATGGATCGCCGGCTTCGTCGACGGCGAAGGCTGTTTCCACGTCGGGATAGCCAAGCACGACGAGATGACGCTGGGAGTGCAAGTGCTCCCGGAGTTCACGGTGGTTCAGCACGAGCGAGATGCTCAGCTGTTGCACGCCTTGAAGGCGTACTTCGGCTGCGGCGTGGTGCGCAGGAACAACGGTGACCGGCTGGCTTATCGTGTTCGCGATAGGAAGTGCCTGGTCGACGTGATCTGCCCGTTCTTCATGAAACACAGGCTCAAGTCGATGAAGAACGTCGACTTCCTGAAGTTTCGGCGAGTCCTCCTCGCCATGGAAGAGGGTGCGCATCTCACCGCGGAAGGCATCGAAGAGATCAAGCGTATCGCCGATGGGATGAACTAAGGGACGATCAAGATAGAGTCCGGCCCTCCCGGAAACGGGAAGGGGAGAATTCCGAGCGAAATTCCTTGTCAGGTAAGTTCTGACCTGCACGAATGGTGTAACGACTGGAGCGCTGTCTCAACCAGGGACTCGGTGAAATTGAATTGGCTGTATAGATGCGGCCTACCCGCAGCAGGACGAAAAGACCCCGTGGAGCTTTACTACAGCTTGATGCTGACGCTTGGACTGTTCTGTGTAGCATAGGTGGGAGACTGTGAAGCCGGGTCGCTAGACTCGGTGGAGTCATCGGTGAAATACCACCCTGATCGGTTCGATCGTCTAACCTGCACCCGTTATCCGGGTGGGGAACAGCGTTAGGTGGGTAGTTTGACTGGGGCGGTCGCCTCCTAAATCGTAACGGAGGCGCGCAAAGGTTCCCTCAGCACGGTCGGAAATCGTGCGTAGAGCGCAAGGGTATAAGGGAGCTTGACTGCGAGACGTACATGTCGAGCAGGGACGAAAGTCGGCCCTAGTGAACCGGTGGTACCTTGTGGAAGGGCCATCGATCAACGGATAAAAGTTACCCCGGGGATAACAGGCTGATACCGCCCGAGAGTTCACATCGGCGGCGGTGTTTGGCACCTCGATGTCGGCTCGTCATATCCTGGGGCTGGAGAAGGTCCCAAGGGTCCGGCTGTTCGCCGGTTAAAATGGCACGCGAGCTGGGTTCAGAACGTCGTGAGACAGTTCGGTCTCTATCCGCTGTGGGCGTAGGAAAGTTGAGGAGAGCTGCTCCTAGTACGAGAGGACCGGAGTGGACGCACCTCTAGTGTCTTAGCTGTCGTACCAACGGCACATGCTAAGTAGCTACGTGCGGAACGGATAAGCGCTGAAAGCATCTAAGCGCGAAGCCGACTCCAAGATGAGCTTTCCCATCCCGTAAGGGAGTAAGACCCCCGGAAGACCACCGGGTTGATAGGCTGGGAGTGTAAGCGCGGCAACGTGTTTAGCTGACCAGTACTAATCGGTCGAGGACTTGACCATTTCTCGGACTCATTCCGAGATCGGACACCTGATCTTGCCTTCTATAGCCTGTCCCTATCTTTCCTCTTCGTGCTCTTGGCGGCGTGGACCCACCCGAACCCATTCCGAACTCGGAAGTTAAGCACGCCAGCGCCGATGGTAGTTGGGGGGAAGCCCCCTGCAAGAGTAGGTCAGTGCGAGGAGGTTATTTTTCAAGGAGTCGGTCTGAGGTCTCGTGCCTCAGACCGCTCCGTATACGCTGGCCACGCGGCCGGCGTGCGACGCGCGCGGGAGTAGCTCAGCTGGTAGAGCACTACCTTGCCAAGGTAGATGTCGCGGGTTCGAATCCCGTCTCCCGCTCCAAGACAAGCCCGCTCCGTTACCCGGCTAGGCCGGTGCGGTGCGGGCTTCGTTCGTCGTTGCCACGTTCGTCGTTGCTTCGGCTGCTCACCGACGACCGCTGGGCTGCGGCGGACGGCGAGCGGGCCAGGTCGTGCGGCCGTTCAGCCCGGCTTTTTGCCCGACCTGCCGGCGAACACGAGGACCACGCCGGCCACCACGGCGACTCCCGCGGCGATGTCCGGGATGTCCACCGTGCGCTTCTCCGAGGCCGTCACCTCGAGCGGGCCGACATCGAGCTTCGTGGTGTCCTTCGTGTAGGTGATGCTCTTGATGGCGAAACCGACTATGCCGAGCAGGATGAGGACTATGCCGATCACGGTCGTTGGTCGCATGGGACCTCCCTACGTCTCCAGCACTAGGGGCGCCGGGCCGGCAAGTCGCCGAAGGCCTGGCACGGGGACCCGCCGGCCGCATCGTCATGACGCGGGATCGGTGCCGAAGGAGTCGCCGCCTGGCTCAGCCCCCGGGCAGACCGGCTTCCGTCCGCGCGAGCTGCCTTACGCCGAAGGCCAAGGCCGCGGCTGCCGTCCCGACCGTGAGGGCCGAGAGGACCGCGATCACGCCCAGACCCTCGGCGGTCGACCAGTAGGCCGCCCTACCCCCGCCGCTTATCACGAGCCAGGCCGGCCGTGCCAGAAGCGCCGTCACGACCGCCGTGTACGCGAGGGCGAGCGCCATGTAGGCGAACGCACCGGGCGTCATGACGAGCTCGTTCGGGCTGGTGAACTCGAAGCGCGCGTTGGCGGCGCCGAGGCCGACGGCGAGTGCCGTGATCGCCAAGGCGCTCAAACCGGCCGCCAGCGGGGCGCCGAAGGCCAGCACTGGGCTGGCATCGAGCACCTTGCCGGCGGTGATCCCGAGCCCGAGCGCCAGCGCGAGCATGAGCGGCAGGGTGAAGAGGAACTTGGCCAGCACGACGGTGCGCTTGCGGATGGGCTGCACTTGCGAGAGCCAGAACGCGCCGTCGTCGAAGGAGACGCTCGGGTAGGCGACGCGCAGCCCGATGCCGGCAACGATGAAGCCGACGAACGCGATGTTCATGGCCCCGAGGCCGTCGCGGAACTGCTGCGTCGGCACGGGGATGGCCGCGAGGCTCACGAAGTACACCCCCGCCAGCGCGGCCAGGACGATGAGTTGGCTCCACTGCTGGACGTCGCGCATGAACACGCGCGCGTCCTTGGCGATGATGGCGCCCGTCACCCCGAGGCGCCCCACGAGGGCGCGCTCCCACCGGGGGGCGGTCGACCGGCGCCGCGGCGCAGCTACCGGGGCGGCGTCGAGGCTCCTCACCCAGCCCCGCGCGAAGGCCACGTGCGCCAGGAGGCCGGCCAGGCCGAGGCCGGCCGCGCCCGTGGCGAGGAGGACGAGCAGCCCCGCGTGCAGGCGGCCGTCCAGGGCCGCCCAGCTCGCGTTGGCCGCCCAGGCCGGCGGCAGCCAGCCGGCATCGAGGCGGGCGAAGGACGTCAGGAAGCGCTCGAAGGCGTCCGTGTCCTGGTCGCCGAGGCGGAAGAGCTGTTCCGGGCGCAGCGCGCGTAGGCCGAGGAGCGCGACCGCCGCCACACTGACGCTGGCGGCCGTGGCCACCTCGCGCACGCGTCCGGCGGGCGCGACGCGCACCAATACGAGCGCCAGCAGGGCCCCGACCGCTACCGGCAGCGCGTACAGGGCCGAGGCGGCGAGGGCGCCCACCAGGTAGTAGAGGGGGCGGGCGCCCAGCGCCACGCCGATCCCGGCCAGCACGGGCAGGGTGAAGAGCAGCGGGAGGCCGGCGGCGTTCACGAACAACTCCACTACCTTCATGCCGAACACGCGGGCGCGGCCGGTCGGTTGGGCGAGGAGCAGCTCGAGGTCGGCGCTCCCGTAGAGGATGCCGATGCTGGCGACGAGCACGCTGAAGAGGACGGCCGCCATCAGCATCAGGAAGAGCCCCTCGAGGCTGCGCTGCAGGACTACGGGCGCCAGGCGATCGACGAGCGGGTAGGCGTAGAGCCACCGCACCCCGGCCGCCACGCCGCGGAAGATCGCGTAGCCGAGGCCGAGCAGTAGCCCGGAGCCGACCACCAGCCAGGCGGGGCGCGCGGCGAGGGAGCGCAATGCGCCGAGCGCGCGCAGGCGCAAGAGCGTCATGCGTCGCTAGCCGCGCCGCCGTGCCCATCGGGGCCCCCGTGCCCGTCCGAGCCGGCGTCGGCCTTCGCATCGGGAGCGTACGGGACCGGTGCTAGCGCGTCCGACGTTTCCAGGCCAACGGCCTCCGGCTCGGTCAGGAGGAGGAAGAGCTCCTCGAGCGACGTCTCCTCGGAGCGATTCAGCATGGACCGGAGCTCGGTGAGCGTCCCGAGGGCCACGAGCTTGCCGCGGTCTATGACCGCGATCCTGTCCGCGACCTCCTCGGCCACCGCCAGCGTGTGGGTGGTGAGGATCACGGCGAGGCCGTCGGCCGCCAGTTCGCGGAAGAGGAGCCTCACGTCGCGGTGGCCCTGGACGTCGAGCCCGACCATGGGCTCGTCCGCGATGAAGAGCCTCGGCCTGCCGATCAGGGCCGCGCAGAACGCCAGGCGTTGGCGCATACCGTGGCTGAACGTCTCGGTGAGGCTGTCCGCGCTGCGGGTGAGGCGGAAACGGGCGAGCAGGGCGTCCATGTGGCTCTCGGCCACGCTCAGGCCGCGCACGCTCGCCAAGTAGCGCAGGAGCTCGCGGGCGGTCACCTTGGGGTAGAACCAGGCCCGATCGGGCACGAAGCCCGTGAGGGTCTTGGCGGCGATCGGCTCGCGCTCAACGTCGTGGCCGCCGATGAGGATCCGGCCGCCGCTCGGCCTGATGAGGCCGGTCACGCACCGGATGGCCGTGGTCTTGCCGGCGCCGTTCGGGCCGAGCAGCGCCAGCACCTCGCCCGGCCTGGCGACGAGGTCGAGGCCGTCCACCGCCGCGGTGCGGCCGTAACGCTTGGTGAGTCGAACGAGCTCGAGCATCGCGGGCGCCGGCAGCGGCCTTGCCTAGGCGCCGCGCTCGGCGGGAGCGCGGGCCTCGCCCGGAGCCGCCGGCTCGTCCGGGCCGGGGACCGGGCTCTGCGCATCGGCCTCGTACGGTTGGCGTGGGGCTCCGCTCGCGTCGTGCTCCTGGCAGCGGCGCATGTGGGAGCGCGCCCAGGCGTCGATGGCGGCGATGATCCCTTCGAGTTCGCGCCCCGACTCGGTCAGCTCGTAGCGGGTGCGTGGGGGCATGGTCGACTCGACCGTCTTGTCGACGATCCCGAGGCGCTCCAGGTGCTCCAGGCGCTGGGACAGGGTGGTCGTGTTGGCCCCACCCACGGCGCGGCTCAGCTCGTTGAAGCCGTGCGGGCCCCGGAGCAGCGCCCGTACGATGTGCAGGACCCACTTCTCCTGGAACAGCTCGATGGAGCTGTAGACGGGGCACCAGACGCCGGCCTCCGAGCTCATGAGGGGCATGTTAGCACCTGGAGTGCTTGGGATGTTATTGCGCTTGACATTCTGGAGTGCTACATGTGATGATGCGACCTCGTTAAGGAGCTTCACATGAGCCTAGCGCTAGACACCACCCACAGCGGCATCGAGTTCTCCGTTCGTCACATGGGCCTCGCCACGGTGCGCGGTCGCTTCACGAAGTTCGACGTCAAGGCCACGGCCGACGCCGCCGGCATCCCTACCTCCATCGAGGTGGACATCGACGCCGCGAGCATCACCACGGGCGTGGAGGGCCGCGACAACCACCTCAGGAGCCCCGACTTCTTCGACGTGGCGAGCTACCCCACCATCACGTTCCGCTCGACCGCCATCGAGCGTAAGGGCGACGACCTCGAGGTGCATGGCGACCTCACCATCCGCGGCATCACCAAGCCGGCCGTGTTTCACACCGAGGCCACCGGCTTCATGAAGGACCCCTGGGGCAACCAGCGCACGGCGGCCGAGGGCACGGGCAAGATCAACCGCGCCGAGTTCGGCCTCACCTGGAACCAGGCCCTCGAGACGGGCGGCCTCCTCGTGAGCGAGGACGTCAAGTTCAGCTTCTCCGTTCAGCTCGTCGATCAGGCCCAGACCGCGGCCTGAGCCGGCGCGGCGATAGCTGAGCCTACGGCGGCGGGCGTTCGGGTGGGCCTTCGCGAAGGACTCGCCCGACCGCCCGCCGCTTCGTGACCGCGGCCTAGGACCGTCGGCCCCGCTAGCGGTTTAAGCTCGGTTCGATGGCAGGTCGAGGTTCCAGCCGGCTCGAGATAGGCTCCCCCGCCTCCCCCGAGGCCCTCGACCTGTTCGCCGCCACGGCGGGCGCCGACGGCAGGCGCGTGGTCGTGGGCGCGCTCGTCACGGACGGCGCCGGCCGCATCTACGTGCAGCGCCGCAGCCTCACGCGCGCCGTCTTCCCGGGGTGCTGGGACCTGGTGGGTGGGCATGCCGAGGCCCGCGAGAGCGTCCTGGGGGCGCTCGCCCGGGAACTGCGCGAGGAGACGGGCTGGACCCTCGACGAGGTCGGGCCGGTGGTCGAGGTCCTCGACTGGGAGGCCGGCGGGGTGGCGCGCAGCGAGGTCGACTTCCTCGTCACGGCCACGGGCGACCTGCTCAGGCCGCGCCTGGAGCCGGACAAGCATAGCGAGGGCCGCTGGTTGGCGGCCGACGAGCTGGCGGTGCTGCTGGAGGGGCGGAAGCCCGACGACCGGTGGGTGCACGACGTCGTGGCTCGGGGCTTCGCTCTGCTGCGCAAAGGGTAGGCCCGCTGCCTAGCTCTGCTCAGCGGCAGGTATGTTCGCAGTCCGCTCTGCCGCACCGTGACTGGGCCCGCTCGCGTCGCCGCGCCGCAGGCGGGCCCGTCGCTTCGGACCGCTTGGCGCCGGGTGAAGCCTACTCGCCCCGGTCGGCCAGCAGCGAGGCCCAGTCGGCGCCGTCCGCGCCCAGTCCGGGGTAGAGGACGCGGTAGACGGCCAGGTTCTCCGACACTATCTGCAGGTACTCGCGCGTCTCGCTGCGGTCCATGAGGCGGTAGAAGTCGTCGCGGTCGCCCTTGATGACGTCGCCCTCGAGGGTGCGGCGGACGTAGCCCTGGCCGCCGTTGTAGCTGGCGATCACGAGCTCCTCGTCGCCGGAGAAGTAGTTGAGCAGCCAACGGAGGTAGGTGGCGCCGTACTCGATGCTGGAGACCACGTCGAAGGGGTCGCCGGGCTGCTCCTTGCGCAGCTCGGCTAGCCAGTCCCAGGTGGTGGGCACGACCTGCATGAGCCCCTGCGCGTTGGAGCGCGAGACGGCCACGGGGCTGAACGCGGACTCCTGGCGCATGACCGCCCAGATGAGCGCGGGCTCGAGGTCGTTGTCGAGCGCGGCGGCCCTCACGGTGGCCGGCCAGGCGGGCGGGTAGGCGAGGCGCCATACCCGCAGGTCGTCGATGCCGGCTCCCAGGAGCGCGCGGGCGGCGCGGACGCTCTGGCGGTACTCGTCCAGCCCCTGCAACGCCTCGCTGAGCTGGAGCACGGCGTAGACGTCGCCGGCCGCCTCCGCGTCGCGCAGCCCGAAGAGGAGCTCGCCCACGGCGGAAGGCTTGTCGCCCGAGCCGACGAGGTAGGAGGCCAGGGTGAGCGTGGGCGCGGCCAGCTCGGACGCCGTGCCCAGGATGGCGGCGCGCGTGTACTCGCCCACCGGGGCGGACGTCGGGTCGGGTGCGGCCGGCAGGCCGCCGAGCTTGAGCGCGAAGAAGCTCCCGAGCGGGATCAGGTCGAGCGCGGCGCGTTCGGCCCCGGCGTCGCCGAGCCGCTGGGCGAGCACGTAGGCACGATAGGCGGCGTCGTCGGCGTACGCGCTGCCGCCCCGCGCGAGCTCCAGGTAGATGGGGATGGCGTCGGCGTAACGCCCCTGCGTCTCGAGGTAGTCGGTGGCCAGCCAGATGTAGTCGGCTCTACCGGTGGCGCGCAGGTAGTCGACGGCGGCGTCCGTGCGCCCCGCCCGGTTGGCGAGGAGGCCGAGGCCGTAGTCGCCCGCCTGGCCGAGGGCGGCGAAGGCCGCGGTTGCCGCGTCGTCGCGCCTCAGGTAGTAGAGGCACCACGCTCGGCCGAGGGCGGCCGTGGCGTTGCCGGGGTCGGCGGCGAGCCACGCGTCGTAGGCGGCCAGCGCCTCCTCGTAGCGGCCCAGCGCACGCAGGGCCGGGGCCTCGATGGATGGGGCGGCGAGCCCGTCCAGCGCCTGGAGGGCCTCCTCGTTCCTCCCCGCCGCGAGGAGGCCGTTGGCTCGCGCGTACGGGTCCTGCTCCAGGCGTAGGAACGCCGCGAGCGCGGTCGGGTCGGGGAGCACCTCGCGGTAGGCGGCCACCGCGACCGCCGTCTCGCCGGCCGCCTCGGCCAGTTCGCCGTGCATGAGGTCCAGGCGCAGCTTCTCGGCGCGCAGCAGGGAGTCGGGCATACGGAGCTCGAGCACGCGCTCCAGGGCCCTGAGGCGCAGGCCGGCGCTCAGTTGCGGCCAGGCGGAGAGCTCGACTGCGGCCAAGTAGGCGGAGTAGCGGTCGCCCCCGAAGGCCAACCGCTCGAGCGCAGCGGCGTCGCCCATGGCCCGCGCCGCGTACAGCTCTTGGTACGGCTCCAGCGGGGCGATGGTGATGGAAGAGTCGGGCGCGGCGGCCCGGCCGTGGAGGGTGAGCGCGACGAGCGCCAAGCCGACCAGGACGATGCTGCGCAACGACATGAGCCAAGTTTAAGCAGCCGGGGAGTGTGCAAGGTGAAAGGAGGTGGCCGCCGTGCGTTCGCGGCCAGCGTCCGGCCGCCGTGCGGGCACGGCCAGCGTCCGGCTGCCACGCCGGCGCCGGTGGTGTGCGGCGTCCGGGAGCGCGTCGGGGAGCGGTGAGCCACGATCGCCCGTTCTCATCGTGGTGGGGTAGACTGGAAAGACAGTTGGGAGCATGACGGCTTGTCCTCGTCGCAGGGCAAGCCGCTTGCTAACGGTCCCTAGTTCAACTCACGAAGTGAGCGTTTGAAGGAGAACCACATGGCGAGAGTTCGCATCACGCCTGAGGGCTACGAGCGCCTCAAGGCCACGCTGGAGCAAGAGTACGCCCGTTTGGAAGACGCCACGAAGATCCTGCAGGAGCTGACCGGGTCGTCCGACGACTACGACGACACGGGCCTGGAGGACGCCAAGGCGGAGAAGGTGCGCATCGAGCTGCGCATCGACGAGCTCGAGCAGCAACTCAAGAGCGCCGAGGTCATCGAGACGAAGGGCCGCGGCCACGTCGACTACGGGAGCGTCGTGACGCTCACCCAGGTCAAGTCCGGCGAGACGTTCAAGGTCCAGGTCGTCTCCCCGGTCGAGGCGGGGGTCCTGGAGGGAGACGTGCCCAAGGTCTCCGACGCCTCCCCCCTCGGCAAGGCCCTCATGGGCCGGTCGAAGGGCGAGAAGTTCAAGGTCGCCACGCAGGCCGGCACCGACGAGTACCACATCGAGTCCATCAGCTGAAGCGGCGAGCGCGATGAGCGATAACCCAGACAGGCGGCCGGAGCAGCGCTCGCTCAACGAGCAGCGCGACCAGCGCCTGCGCAACCTCGAGGCGCTCGCGGAGCGCGGCTTCGAGGCGTACCCGTACGGCTATGCGGCTACGCACACGGCCGCGCGCCTGCACGAGCTGCACCCGGCCCCAGAGCCGGGCGAGAGGCTCGGCGACGAGCGCGTCGTCGTTGCCGGCCGCGTCATGCTCCT
Source organism: Trueperaceae bacterium (assembly GCA_023954415.1). Classification (NCBI taxonomy): domain Bacteria; kingdom Thermotogati; phylum Deinococcota; class Deinococci; order Trueperales; family Trueperaceae; species Trueperaceae bacterium. The sequence continues at coordinate 316,397 of JAMLIB010000002.1, read as the reverse complement.
GCGCATGCTCGGCAAGCTCACCTTCGCCGCGCTGCAGGACGGCTCCGGCGGGCGCATCCAGGCCTCCTTCCAGAAGGACAAGCTGGAGGCGTACAACGCGCTCAAGAAGGTCGACCTGGGCGACTGGCTCGAGGTGGGCGGCACGCTGTACGCCACCAAGACGGGCGAGCTTACGGTCGACGCCGACGCGTTCAGGCCCCTGGTCAAGAGTCTGCGGCCGCTGCCTGACAAGCACCACGGCCTCACGGAGAAGGAAGCCCGGTACCGCCAGCGCTACCTCGACCTCATGGTCAACCCCGAGGTGAAGCGCGCCTTCGAGCTGCGCGGCAAGGCGACGAGCTACATCCGCCGCTACCTCGACGACCTCGGCTTCCTCGAGGTCGAGACGCCCGTGCTGCAGGCCGTGCCTGGCGGCGCGGAGGCGCGCCCGTTCGTCACCCACCACAACGCGCTCGACTACGACTTCCACCTGCGCATCTCGCTCGAGCTCTACCTGAAGCGCCTGATCGTGGGCGGCTTCGACGCCGTCTACGAGATCGGCCGCAACTTCCGCAACGAGGGGATCAGCTACAAGCACAACCCCGAGTACACGATGCTCGAGCTGTACTGGGCGGGCAAGGACTACCTCGACATCCTCGCGCTCGTCGAGACCATGTACTCCGGGCTCGTGCGCGAGCTGCTCGGCACCACGAAGCTCACCTACCAGGGCACGGTCCTGGACTTCACGCCGCCGTGGCCGCGCGTCGACTACACCGGCGAGCTCGCCAAGCGCGCCGGGTTCGACTTCGACCCGCTCGACGAGGCGCGCCTGCGGGCATGGACCGCCGAGAAGCACCCCGGCGCCGCGGCGGGCGAGCTGCCGCTGGCGCAGCGCCCCCTGAACCAGCTCTTCGACAAGCTCTACGACATCTACGTAGAGCCCAACCTGGTCGGACCCGTGTTCGTCATGGACCACCCGGAGGCCATCAGCCCGTTGGCCAAGCGCCACCGCAGCCGCCCGGGCCTGGTCGAGCGCTTCGAGCCGGTGGCCGTCGGCATGGAGCTCGGCAACGCCTTCAGCGAGCTGAACGACCCGCTCGACCAGCGGGAGCGCTTCGAGCGCCAGCAGGCGCTGCGCGACGCCGGCGACGAGGAAGCGCAGATGCTCGACGAGGACTTCCTGACGGCGCTCGAGTACGGCATGCCACCGACCGGGGGCCTGGGCCTCGGTATCGACCGGTTGGCCATGTTACTGGCCGACGTGCCCAGTATCCGGGACGTGATCCTGTTCCCGCTCCTCAGGCCGGAGTAGTCCGGTCCCGCTGCCGGCTCGCCAGGGCGTGAACCACCGGGGCCGTCCCCGCGTACAGCCTCAGGAAGTCCCGGTAATACGGTTCGTAGCGCTCCGAGTCCTCCGGCACGGGGCGCACCTGGTCCTTGATCCTGACCCAGCCCGAGAGATCGGCGCGCTTCAGGACGCCCGCCGCGAGGCCTGCCAGGAACGCGTCGCCGTAGCTCGCCCCGAGCGTCACTTCGGGCACGAGCTGCGTCTGCCCGCTCACGTCGGACACGATCTGCAGCCAGGTGCTCCCGCGGGCCCCGCCGCCCACCGCCACGATGCGCTTGGGCGTTGCGCCGAGCGCGGCGAAGGTCTCGAGGTTGTGCCTGACACCGTAGGCGACGCCTTCGAGTAGGGCCCTGAACAGGTGCTCGCGGGTGTGGGTGAGGTCGAGGCCCGCGATGACGCCGCGGGCCAGCGGGTCGTTCAGGGGAGTGCGCTCGCCGCTGAAGTAGGGCAGCAGCACCAGGCCGCCGCTTCCGACCGGCACGCTGCCCACACCTTGGAAGAGGCGTTCGAACGCCTCTTCCGGCGGCAGGTCTCGGGCCAGTTGGTCGCGGAACCAGTGCGTCAACGAACCGGTGGTGGCCATGCCGGCCGCCAGGGCGTACTGGCCTGCGAAGGCGCCGGCGGTGGTCCAAGTCCGCGGGTCCGGCACCGGTGTGGGCAGCACCAGGATGAAGAACGTCGTCGAGCCGTACATGATCATCAGGTCGCCTGGTTGGGTGGCACCGACGCTGACGGCCTCCGCGAGCGCGTCGACGGCGCCGACCGCCACGGGCGTGCCCGCCTTCAGGCCGGTCTCGGCGGCGGCCGCGCGCGTGACGAGGCCCGCGAGTTCGTCGCTCCAGCCCAGGCGCGGCAGCAGTTCCAGGGGCGCCACTGCCGCGGCGTAGCGCTCCGACCACTCGAGTGCCGCGATGTCCATGAGCGGCATGTAGTGGCTGGCCGTGTGACGGTCCATGACGTGCTCGCCCGTGAGCCTGGACACGAGGTAGCTGCTGGCGGTCGTGAGACGCTTCGTGCGCTGCCACACGGTGGGTTCGCGCCGCTGCAACCACCGGATCTTCGGCCCGATGGCCTGACTCGTGAGCGCCATGCCGGAGAACTCGAAGATCTGCTCCGCTCCCAGTTCCCGGTTCAGCAGCTCGATCTCGTCGCTGGCGCGCGTGTCGACGCCGTAGAGGATCCCGGGGCGGAGCGGGGCACCGTCGCGGTCGAGCGGCAGGAGGCATGGCCCGATGGCGCTGACCGCCACGCCCGCCACGTCGGCGCCGGCGTAGGGGGCGCCGTTCAGCAGCTCCCGGCAGATGACGCGCGTGTCGTGCCACCAGACGGCGTCCGCGTCCTGTTCCGCCCAGCCCGGCTGGGGGAACGACACCCCGTGCTCCACCACGTGGCTCTTCAGGACGGCGCCGTTCAGGTCGGTGAGCACCCCCTTGGAGGAGTAGGTGCCCACGTCGATGCCGAGGAGGACTTCGGCCATCAGTCGACACCCACCTGCCCGCAGAGGTGGACGGCGAGGCCCAGCTCGTCGAACGCGGCGGCCTTGGCCGCCAAGGCCAGGTCGGCGTCGTTCGCGGTCGGGGCGTACGCCACCTGGAGGTGGTTCGCTCGGTGGCGCGCCATCATCTGGTCGCGCGTCACGCCGTCGAGTACGGCGTGGAGGATGGGCCACTCGGGGTTCGTGGCCGCGCGCCTGCGTTCGGTCTCGGCGTCAGGCAGGTCTACGCCACGGCCGCGGCCCAGGTCGACGTGTAGCCGGCCACCCATGAGGTAGACGCGGCTCCAGACGAGCTCACCGGCCTTGCCCACGCCGGAGAGCGTGCTGCCGCCTCGTGGGAAGAAGACGGCCGGCTGGCGCAGCCCGGTGGCGCCGCCGTAACCGCCCCTCAAGTGCGAGGCCGGGACGGCGCCGGAGATCTCGAGGACCCACACGAACGCGTCAAGGTCGTCGGCCGCGAAGCGTTCGCCCCAACGGAGGTCGTGGAGCGTGTTGGCCTCGTCGAAGCCGAGCCGACGCCACACGCGGTTGGTGACGAGCGCGTCGACGGCGGCGCCCTCGTCGACCTCGTTGAAGTGGGGGAGGGCTTGGCCGGCGTAGAGCTCCTCGCCCGTCGCGGCGTGCCTTACGGGTGGCCGGTCGACGTTGTTGAGCAGCCCCTCCACGAGGTCGCTCGCGGCCACCATGTCCTTGAGGCCCTGCTGGTACTGGATGCCCACGGCGTCCAGGCCGAAGGCGTGCGCCATGCGCACCACCGCGACGTACATCTTGAGTTGCTCGAGGACCTGCTCCTCGGTCAAGTCGGTGGTCGGGTCGCTGCCGAAGTCGAAGCGCATGCCGCGACCCCGCAACCAGGTGAGCGCAGCGCGTGCCTCGGCTTCCGGCACGCCCCGCATGGCCGCCACCAGCGCCGACTGTGACAGGCGCTCCTTGTAGATCCCGAGCGGGTTCAGGTACTCGTCGTCGATGATGGCGTTGTACATGCCCATGCAGCCTTCGTCGAAGACGCCGATGATGACCATGCGTGCCTTCAGGTCGGCCGCCACCTGCCGGCCAAGCTCGACGGCCTGCGGAGGGAGGGCGGCGGCGTTCAGCGGGCGCACGTGGCTCTCGTCGTGCGTGACGCGGCCCGTGTCCAGCCATTCACGCAGGCCGCGTAAGAAGGCCGCGTCCTCGAACCGTTCGCTCCACAGGCTGCTGTAGGGCACGCCGGCTTTCGTGAGGGAACCGTTCAGGTTGAGGAGTCCCACGAGCCCGGGCCAGGTGCCGCTCCAGTTGGCGACCGTGAGTATGGGGCCGCGGTGGGCGCGCAGGCCGGCTAACACGTGGTGGCTGTACTGCCACACGGCCTCCGCCACGACGACGGCGGCACCGGTGGGCACGTGCTGGAACACGTCCATGCCCATGCGTTGGCTGCTGATGAAGCCGTGGCCCTCGTCCGGATCGAACGCGTGGGCGCGCACGACGGTCACGCCCTCGGCGGCTAGCGCCCGCCCCAGGGCCTCTTCGAGCGCCTGCTGCGCGGGCCAGCCCGCTTGGTTCGCGGCCAACCTCAGGTCGCCGCTGGCGACGAGGTGCACCTCGCGGATCCGGCCGCTCGGGTTGCCGTGGCCGGGCGTCATCGCCCCCGCCTCATCTTTGCTCGAACGGTCGGCGGAACGCGGGAAGGCGGTCGGCGGCGGCGGGGAAGGCCGGGAACGGCAGGTGGGGCTCGGCCTGGTACCAGAAGGCCACGCTCGAGAGCTCGTCGCTGCGCCGGTTCTTGTGGCCGTGCTCGATGCTGACGCGGATGTTGCGCTTGAACACGACCGGGTCCTCGATGTGGAAGCGGTACAGGGTCACGGGGTCCGTCCAGTTGGGTCCCCCTGCAGCGATGATGCCGTGGTACGGCGCCGCGTACTCCTCCGTCGGGCACCAGGCGGTGTTGAAGTAGTCCTCCGTGCCGGTGCCGTGCAGCGTGGGTGGCCACTGGTCGTTGGCGCCCGGCGCGGACTCGGGCTTGGCGGCGAGCATGGGGCCCGGGTCGAACGCGTCCGGCTCCATGCCGGCGAACTTCGGGGCGATGAGGCCGGGCTCGCCGTCGACGAAGATCATGTCGTCGCCCTCGCCGTACCAGTCCCACTCGCGCGAGCGCCTCAGCGAGTAGACGGACAGCAGGCACCCCACGTAATGGCCGTGCCCGGCGGCCTCGAGGATCGTGTAGTTCTTGGCGGGGTCCGAGTTCTTCCCCATGAACAGGAACTCCTCGCTGCTCATGCCGCTCGGGTCCTCCCCGTTCGGGATGGCGCGCCGCCACTGGGCGTGGAAGCGCCCCAGCTGGGGTTGGAGGGCCGCATGGACCTCGAAGTCCAGGTAGTAGTAGAAGAGCACCTGGTGCTCGCACTCGCTGGTGATGGTGAAGCGCATGCCGTTCGCGAACGGCATGGGAAAGTAGCAGTTGAAGGCCTTGCCGTCCTGCGGGCTCATCTGCAGGGGCAAGCTAGCGAAGTTGCGGGTCTGCCCGTGGCCCATGCCGAAGAGATCGCCGATGGGGCATTCGATGCTGGGATGCTCCTCGCCGTCCCAGTACGCGCGCAGGACGATCTTGCGGAGGTAGTTGGGGCTCTGGCAGCTGATGGTCACCCACAGGTGCGTGACGATGCCCGCCCCCGCGGTCTCCGCGATCGTCACGGTCTCGCCGGGTTGGATGTGCAGGCGGTCATCGTTGCCGCCGGTCACGTCGAAGCTCGAGAAACGCCTGGTCTTCACGTCGCGAAGCGCGGCCAGGCCGCGCAGCGGTGACAAGCCCATGTTGGTCACTACTTCCTCCTCAGTGGTGTTGGCTACCGACGACCCAAGTGAGACGAGAAGGTCCCGAACCGCGCCCAGAACTCCTCCGCCTTCGCGAGGCGGGCGTCGACTTGCTCATCCCCGATCTCGCGGGCCGTAGCGGCCACGAGCGCCTGGAGCGCCGTCATGACGGCCGTGAGGGACCGGAACATGGCGGCAGGCTGCGTGGCCACGCTGATCGGCCAATCCGCGAACGGCAGCAGGGGCGAGACGTGTTCGTCGGTCACCAGGACCGTGCCGGCCCTAGGGGGCGCGAGTTCGACGAGCTGCACCATCTCCTGGGCGTAGCGGCTCATGCTGAACACCAGCAGGACGTCTTCTGGCTCTAAGTCCATGATGCGGTCGGCCACGTCGGCGGCGTTCGGGTCCAACAGTGTGACGTTCGGCCGCACCATGTTGAGGAGGCGCCACGCGATGCTGGCCAGGTCGCCGCTGGAGCGGCTCCCCGTGACCCACACGCGCGGCGCGTTCGCCAGGGCGATGCCGGCGCTGATCAAGGCTTCCTCGTTACGCAAGACGCTCGCGATGTTCTCGGCGTCCTGCCTGACGACGTGTTCGATCAGGTCCTCGCGCGCCACCTTCACGCTGACGAGGCGGCGGGCCGCGTCGTACTCGGATTGCATGCGCTCTTGCAGCTCGACGTAACCAGAGTAGCCGAGCTGTTGCGCGAAGCGCACTATGGTGGAGGTCGAGATCCCGAGGCGCCTGGCCACCTGGCTGGCGCTGGCGAAGACCATCACCCTACCGTGCTGCAGGTAATGTCTCGCGATCCGTTGCTCGGTGGGGCTGAGGGCCGGGTAGTGCTCACGGATCTGGTCGATGACGGTCAAGGCCTGGGATCCCATCGCTCGCGGCGGCCAGCGGTTCGGGCCGCACGCCTAGAGCGTGAAGGCGGAACGGCCCTAGGCGGCTTGGCAAAGTTCTTCTCAGAGTTTATCATTGCGGCAATAACCCTTGCAACGGTTGGCGGGCGTCGAGGAACCCGAAAGTCGCCAAGCATCGAGCAAGGCTGTTCTCGTAAGGAGGAGTGCATGCAGGCTTCACGTAGTACTGGTCGGTCGAGGTCGGTCGTCACGGCGTTCCGGCTCGCCGTGGTGCTGGCTCTGGCAGCCGCCCTCGTGGGTGTGGCGTTCGCACAGGAGTACGGCGGGCGCTTCGTCGTCGGCCGCAGCGCCGCCCCCTCGATCCTCGATCCGCAGAAGACCGGCGAGTCCGCCGCCGACGAGGTGCTGTCACTCGTAGGCGGCAGCCTCATGACGATCGACCCTGACACCCTCGCCCTGGGCCCGGGCCTGGCGGACTCCGTGGAGCAGTCGGCAGACGGCCTGACGTTCACGTTCAAGATCCACCCCGGCGTCAAGTTCCATAACGGCGACCCGTTGACGGCGGCCGACTTCAAGTACACGTACGAGCGCGCCCTCGACCCCGCCACCGAGGCGACCGTCTCCGGCGACATGCTGGCCGGGGTGGAGAGCGTCGAGGCGCCCGACGACTACACGCTCGTCGTCCACCTCAAGGAACCCAGCGCGGTGTTCTTGCGCAACCTGAGCAACTCCGGTTACCTCCAGCCGCTCTCACGGCGCGCCGTCGAGGAAGCGGGCGCCGACTACGGGCGCGCGCCCGTTGGCGTCGGGCCCTACCGCTTCAAGGAGTGGGTGGCGGGCTACTCCATCACCCTGGAACGGAACCCGGACTTCGCTTGGGCCCCCTACTACCTCAAGAACCAAGGCGCCCCCTACCCCGATGAGATCGAGTTCCGGTACTTGCCAGAGCAGGGCACCCTCGTCGCGGCGCTGGAAGCGGGCGAAGTCGATTACGCTGACGTGCCGGCCGTCGACCTGGCGCTGTTCCAGGACAACCCCAGCTTCAACGTCTACTCCAGCCTCAGCAGTGGCATCGGGCTCGAGTTCATCTTCAACCTGCGCGATCCCATCATGGCCGACATCCGGGTGCGGCAGGCGTTCAACCACGCCATCGACAAGCAGTTCTTCATCGACCGGGTAGTCGATGGGCACGGCATCCCTGCCACCGGCGTCCTGCCGCCCTCCATCCCCGGGTACGACCCGGACAGCGCGGCCACCGACTACGACTTCGATCGCGAAGCCGCCGGCGCACTGCTCGACGCCGCCGGCTGGACCATGGGGCCTAACGGGGTGCGCGCCAAGGACGGCCAACCACTCACCATCCGGATCGTCGCGTACACCGTGTCTCAAATGGTGTTGGCCTCTGAACTGCTCCAGAACCAGCTCAAGGCGATAGGCGTCGACGCCACCGTCGAGAGCTACGAGCGCTCGCTGCAGATGCCCATGATCATCGAGGGCGACTACCAGATCGCGCCGCTCAGCTGGACCTACGACGACGCTGACGTGCTCTACTTCCTCGCCCACTCCTCTCAGCACCCCAACGGTCTGAACCTGGGCGCCGTGAACGACCCCGAACTCGACCGCCTGCTTGACGCCAGCCGCACCACCCTCGTCGACTCGGAGCGCATGCTCGTCTTCCACGACATCCAGCGGCTAATGAACGAGAACGCCTACCTCGCGCCCGTGTACGTGCAGGAGACGTTCAGCGCGGCCAACAAGCGGGTCGAGGGGCTGCGTTTCACGGCCATCGGCGCGCCGTTGCTGCAAGAAGTCTGGATCGCCCGCTAGCAGCCGGCTGACGCGGCCGCTGGCCTCGGGAGCAGAGCCCCGAGGCCAGCGGTTGCTCTTCGCCGGCCGCCGCAAGGCCAGATGGCGCGCTTCTTCCTGCAACGTCTCGTCTCGCTCATCGCAGTGCTGATGGGCACGGCGGTGCTGGTGTTCAGCATGCTGCACCTGACACCGGGTGACCCAGCGCGCGTGCTGCTCGGCAACCGGCCAGTGTCTGCCCAGGCGTACGAGCGCCTGCGCGCCGACCTCGGCTTGGACGAGCCGCTCCTGACGCAGTTCGGACAGTTCGTCGCTAGGCTCGCCAGGGGCGACCTCGGCACCTCCTACTTCACGAAGCGGCCCGTCACAACCGAGGTCGCGAGCCGCTTCCCCATCACGTTCGGGCTCATGGTGGGCGCCATGCTCGTGGCGTTGCTCATCGGGATACCCGCCGGTGTCATCTCCGCGGCGCGCTTCGGCGGGACCTTCGACTTCGTCGTCATGAGCCTCGCCATGCTCGGTGTCAGCATGCCCGGGTTCTGGGTCGGACTCATGCTCATCCTCACGTTCTCCGTCAACCTCGGGTGGTTGCCCGTGGCCGGTGTGGGCGGGGTGCAGTACTACGTGCTCCCGGCCATCGCGCTCGGTACCGGGTCGGCGGCCGTCCTGGCCCGTCTCACGCGGTCCAGCATGCTCGACGTGCTGCACACGGATTACATCCGCACGGCCCGCGCCAAGGGCCTGTGGCCGAGGCGCGTGCTGATCGCCCACGCGTTCAAGAACGCGTTCATCCCGGTCCTCACCATCATCGGGCTGCAGGTGGGCGGGCTGTTGGCCGGTGCGGTGGTGATCGAGACGGTCTTCGCGCTGCCCGGCCTCGGCCGGCTGCTCGTCCAGGGAGTCTCGAGCCGCGACTACCCGCTCGTGCAGGGCGTGGCCCTGATCGTCGCCGCGATCTACGTCCTCGTCAACTTCACCGTCGACCTCCTCTACACCTTCATCAACCCGCGGATCCGTTACGTGTCCTGATGACCACCCGTCCTGCCTCGACCACCGAAAGCGAGCGCAAGCAGAGGCGCCGGCGACTCATGCTCCGCCTGCTGCGCAAGCCGGGCTTCGTGTTCGGCGTGCTCGTGCTGCTCCCCCTCGTCATCGCCGCCGTCTTCGCGCCTCAGCTCGCGCCCTACCCGCCCGAGTCCATGGACGGACCGCGCTACCTACCGCCCGGCTCCCCTGGTTATTGGTTGGGGACGGACAACCTCGGCCGCGACATCCTCAGCCGGCTCATACACGGGGCCAGGATCTCGTTGTCGGTCGGGTTGGTCGTAGTCGGCATCGGGGCGGGCGTGGGGTCGGTGCTCGGTATCTTGGCGGGCTACCTCCGGGGCACCGTCGACAACGTGATCATGCGCGTCATGGACGTCCTGCTGGCGTTCCCCGACATCCTGCTCGCGCTCATCGTGATCACCATGCTTGGTCCCGGTATCTTCAACGTCATGATCGCGCTCGGTTTCGCGAGCGTGCCCGTCTACACGAGGTTGGCACGCGGCGCCACCCTGGCGGTCCGGGAACTCGAGTTCGTGGAGGCCAGCCGCGCGCTGGGCACGAACTCCGCGCGCCTGCTCTTCAGGCACGTGCTGCCGAACGTGGTCCAGCCCGTGATCGTCGTGGCGTCGCTGGGGGTCGCCACCGCCATCCTGGCGGCTGCCGGCCTCAGCTTCCTCGGACTCGGGGCGCCGCCCGGCATAGCCGAGTGGGGCGCCATGCTCAACGACGCGCGCAACTACATGCGCCGCGCCTGGTGGCTCGCCACCGTACCTGGGGCCACGATCACGCTGGCGGTGCTCGCCATCGGACTGCTCGGCGAGACCATCAGGGAAGTCCTCGATCCGCGGATCGGCTGAGAACGGAGAAGCAACGTGTTAGACGCATACAAGGCTTATCTCGAGCGCACGACGCGCGAGCGCCGCATCCCTGGCGTGGCGGCACTGGTCAAGCGCGGTGGCGAGACCCTGTTCGACGAGGGCGTCGGCTACGCCGACCGCGAGGCGTTACGTCCGGTCACGCCGGACACCATCTTCGGGATCGGCTCGCTCACCAAGTCGTTCACGGCGCTAGCCATCATGCAACTCGTCGATCGGGGCGACCTGCGCGTGACCGACCCCGCCGCCGACTACCTTCCCGCGCTGGCGAGTTCGAGCAACCACGACCTCACGCGCATCACGTTGCACCACCTGCTCACGAACACGAGCGGCCTGCCACCCCTCCCTTACCTCAACGGCGCGCTCGCCCGGAGCGTGCTCGCCGACGCATCCCTTGAGCTGCTCGAGATGAAGCCGGAGAAGTACGCGGTGCCGCTCGACACATATGACGAGCTCATCAGCGCCCTCGCCGCAGACGCGCCGCGCCTCCTGCGGGCGCCCGGCACGCTGTTCAGTTACAGCAACGACGGCTTCGCCATGCTCGGACGCATCGTGGAGCTCGCCTCGGGAGAGGACTACGAGGAGTACGTGCGGCGCCACGTGCTCGAGCCACTCGGCATGACCCGCAGCGTCTTCGATCCGAGCGAGTTGGCGGCGCTCGGGGACAGCACCGAGCTCTACTCGTACATCGGCGGCTTCGAGCGCGTGGAGCCGACGCCGGGCTGGTGGGAGGCGCCGGCCATGACGAGCGCGGGGTTCCTCAAGTCCACGACGCGCGACCTGGCGCGTTACGCGGAGGTCTACCTCGGCAAGCGCCCGGACGTGCTCTCCCCGGCGTCGCTAGAGGCCATGACCGCGCCACACGCGCGCACCTGGCCGGGGCGCCACTACGGTTACGGCATGATGGTCCAACCCGACTACCACGGTCACAAGGTCGTGGAGCACGGCGGCAACATCAAGGGGGTCGGGGCCTGGTTGACCGTCTTCCAAGGGGGCGATGTCGTCAGCGCGCTTCTCTCCAACATCACGGGTGGCCCCGTGAGCGAGATGGCCTGGACGGGCGCCAACCTCGGCGCGGGCTTGAGCGCCGAGACGCGGCGTCAAGAGTTCGCCACGGTACCGCTGAGCGAGCAGCAACTCGCTCGCCTCGTCGGTCGGTACGTGAGTGGTGAGGACGTGGACGTCACCGTCAGGCGCGGCGCAGACGGCGGCCCGGAGGTCGTGGTCGGCAAACAGATGCTGCCGACGCGGTCGGTGGCGGAAGACTCACTCGTGGTCGATGCCAACGGGCAGGATAGCCTCATGGAGTTCATCGATGCCGGCCCCACGGGCTACGGCGCCGTGACCTTCGGGTTCAGGGTGCTGGAGCGCGTGGCATGAGCTGGCCGCCGCGCGGGCGCAACGTGCGGGTCTTCGCGGGCACCGTGTCGACAGAGACGAACACGTTCGTGCCCCTGCCGACGCGCCTGGAGGACTTCACGGTCGTGCGGCGCGCGGAGTACGAGGCAACGGGCTTCCAGGAGGAGCCCGGCCTGGAGGAGATCAGGCGCCTGACCCTGGAGCGCGGCTGGGAGTTCGTGTTCGGCCTGCAGGCGTTCGCCCAGCCGTCGGGCGTCGTGACGCGGGCGGCCTACGAGGGCCTGCGTGACGAACTCCTGGAGCGGTTGCGTGAGGAACTGCCCGTGGACATGGTCTTCCTCCCCCTGCACGGTGCGATGGTGGCGGAAGGGTGCGACAACTGTGAGGTCGACCTCGTAACGCGCGTGCGCGAGGTCGTCGGCCCCGCGGTCCCCATCGGCGTCTCGTTCGACCTGCACTGCCACTTCAGCGACGCGATGCTCGAGTTGGCCGACGTGTTGGTGGCCTACAAGGAGTACCCGCACACGGACCTGGCGGAACGGGGCGCCGACCTGTTCAGGCTCATCTCCAAGGCGGCGGCCGGCGAGGTGACCCCGACGATGGCCCTCTTCGATTGCCGCATGATCGGCATCTACCCGACCACGACTCAGCCCATGCGCGCCTTCGTCGACGCCATGACGGCCGCGGAGGCGCGTGGCGAGGTGCTTTCGTTATCGCTGGCCCACGGCTTCCCGTGGGGCGACGTGCCCGACATGGGCTGCAAGATGCTCGCCGTGACCGACGGCGACATGGCGGCGGCGGAGCGCGCCGCGCGCGAGTGGGGTCTGCGGTTCCACGCCCTGCGCCGCGAGGTCACGCTCGACCCGCTCACGCTGGACGCGGCCCTCGACAAGGCGTTGGCAGCGCACCAGGGGCCCGTCGTCGTGGCCGATCAGGCCGATAACCCGGGTGGGGGCGCCCCAGGCGACTCCACCTACGCGCTCGCCGCGCTCCTCGAGCGCGGCACCACGGACGCTGCCCTCGGCATGATCTACGACCCCGAGGTCGTTGCACAGGCCGGCGCCGCCGGCGTCGGCGCTCGCATACGGGTCAGGCTCGGCGGCAAGCTCGGGGCGACCTCGGGACCGACGCTCGAGGTCGAAGCCGAAGTGCGGAACGTGAACCCCGACCTCGTGCAGAACTGGCCGCAGGAGGCGGGACCCCTGTGGGTGCCGTGCGGCGCCGCCGCCGCTTTGCGCATGGGCGGCGTTGACGTCGTGGTGAGCGACCGGCGCGGGCAGGTCTTCAGCCCCGACGTGTTCACGGGCATGGGCATCGACGTGCTCGCCAAGCGCTTGATAGTCGTCAAGTCGACGCAGCACTTCTACGGCGCCTTCGCCCCCATCGCGAGCGAGATCATCTACATGGGCGGCCCCGGCGCGATCGCGCCCCGCATGACCGACATCCCGCTCGAACGCGCCGACTTGCACAAGTACCCGTGGGTGGAAGACCCGTTCGCTTGAGGCAGGGCGAACAGCACCCTGCCCACGCCGACTCCGTCACCCACGGCCGGCGTCGGCTTCGGGTCTAGCGCCTGACCCGGCTGGTGGCTGACGTGTGACCGCTAACCCTTCTCGAACCGCGCGCCGGCGCCGGCACCGGCTAGGGTGCCTGGTTTGAGGCGCGCCTCGAGAGCCGCGTGGGCGCGCCCGGAGAACCGGAAGACGCGCAGGAAGAACTGCATCAGCGGGCCGGCCGTCAGCGCGAAGAGCGCCGTGCCCAACCCGACGGTGCCCCCCATCAGCCAGCCGAGCGCGAACACCGCTATCTCGGTGACGGTACGCACGGTCCGCACCTTGGCGCCCGTCACTTTCGCGACGCCGAGCACGAAGCCGTCCCGGGGGCCGGCGCCGAGGCCGGCGGTGATGTAGAGCCCCGTGGCCACGCCGCAGAGCACCATGCCCACGCAGAACAGCAGCACGCCGAGCAGGTAGCTCGTGCCGTGGGGGAAGCCGGGGACGGCCAGGAAGACGTCGCACCACACGCCGATCAGGACCATGTTCAGCACGGTCGCGATGCCGATCCTCACCTTCGGACCGATGACGGAGTAGACGAGGACCGCCAGCCCCGCGAGGATCATCGCCTGACCCATGCTCAGCGGCGTCAGCCGCGAGATGCCCTGGTGGAAGACGTCCCACGGCCCCAGCCCGATGCCGGCGCTGACCATGAGCGCGACGGACAGGCCGTAGATCACGAGGCCGACGTTGAGTTGCAGCAGGCGGAGGAGGAAGACGCGCCAGGAGAGGGGGCGCCGGGGCAGGATCACTAGCGGAGCGTAACCCCGGAAGGCCAGCGGGTTAGCATTCCCGCCATGTCTGCAAGCGACACCTGGCCGGCGTGGGTGCAAGACGCCGTCTTCTACCAGATCTTCCCCGACCGCTTCGCACGTAGCCCACGAGTTCACAAGCCGAGCAACCTCGAGGAGTGGGATGCCCCGCCCACACTGCACGGTTACAAGGGCGGCGACCTCCTCGGCGTGGTCGAGAAGCTCGACTACCTGCACGACCTCGGCGTAACGGCCCTCTACCTCAACCCGATCTTCGCCTCTGGCTCGAACCACCGCTACCACACGCAGGACTTCCATCAGGTCGACCCCATGCTGGGCGGCAACGCCGCCTTGGACGAGCTGGTGGCCGCCTGCCACCGGCGCGGCATGCGCGTGGTGCTCGACGGCGTGTTCAACCACGCCAGCCGCGGCTTCCTGCAGTTCCACGACATCATGGAGAACGGCCCGAGCAGCGCGTACCTCGACTGGTTCCACGTGCGCCACTTCCCCTTGAACGCCTACGGGGGCGGGCAGCTCGGCTACGACGCCTGGTGGGGCCTGGCCGCGCTGCCGAAGTTCAACACGTCCACGCCCGCCGTGCGCGAGTTCATCTACCAGGTCGCGGAGAAGTGGCTGGCGGCCGGGGCGGACGGCTGGCGCCTCGACGTGCCCAACGAGATCGACGACGACGACTTCTGGCGCGCGTTCCGCGCGCGCTGCCGGGCCGTGAACCCCGAGGCCTACCTGGTCGGGGAGATCTGGGACGAGGCCGGGCGCTGGCTGAAGGGCGACATCTTCGACGGCGTGATGAACTACCAACTCACGCGCGCGATCTTCGGGCTCGTCGGGCGCGACCTCGCTCACGACGAGCTGGCGCGGAGCGGCCTCAACGGCGTCCAGCGCCTGTCGGCGGCCGCGTTCGCGGAGACGGCCGCGCGCCTGCTGGCCGCCTACCCGGCGGCGGCCGTGCGCTCGCAGCTCAACCTGCTCGGCTCGCACGACACGCCGCGGTTGGCGACGTCGTTGCGGGGCGACGCCGGCGCCGTGCGGCTCGCGCTGCTGCTCCAGTTCAGTTGGCCGGGCGCGCCGTGCATCTACTACGGCGACGAGCTCGGCTTGCGCGGCGGGCACGACCCGGGCTGCCGGGCGGGTATGCCGTGGGACGACGGCGGTAGGTGGGACGCCGAGCTGCTCGGCTACGTCCGCGCCCTGACGAGCGCGCGTCGCGAGCTCGCCGCCCTGCGGCGGGGCGCCACGGCGGTCAGCGCGCCCGCGGATGGCCTCGTGGTGGTCGAGCGCCGCCTGGAGGGCGAGCCGCCCGTGTGGGCGGTCGTCAACGTGGGTGATGGGGCGACGGCGGTGCCGTCCGGGGCGCTGCCCGTGGGGCGGTGCCGGGACGCGCTCACCGGCGCAGTGGTGGAGCAGGGGGAAGGGGCGTGGGTCGTGCCCGGGAGGGGCGGGCTACTGCTGACGCCGACTCGTTAGCTGGGACCCGCCTCATGCTTGGCGTGACCCGCCGCCCGGCTTCAGGCCGTCGGCGCCGCTACTCGTGCAGCGCGATCCGGCTCTCGTCGCCCACGACCATGCGGTGCGTGGCCGGCCGCGAGTCGTGGCCCGTGATGGTCACGTCCTCGCCGATGAGGCTGGCCTGGATGCGTGGCTTCACGCCGTCTATCACGGTGCGGTTGCCCACCACCGAGTACTCGAGCTCAGCGTTGCGCACGGTGCAGCCGTCGCCGATCGCCGTGAACGGCCCGACGTAGGCGCGCTCGACGTGCGCGCCGGCGCCGATGATGACGGGGCCGAACACCGTCGTGTCCTTCACCACCGCGCCGGCGCCGATGACCACCTCGCCGATGAGGGTGGCGTTCTCCGTCTCGCCCTGCACGTCGCGCTTGAGGCGCGTGAGCAGCAGCCGGTTGGCGTCGAGGATGTCGTCCGCCTGGCCCGTGTCCTTCCACCAGCCGCGGACGGTGACGGGCACGACCTCGTCGCCCGCCTCGATGAGGCGCTGGATGGCGTCGGTGATCTGGTACTCGCCCTTGGCGCCCGGCGCCAGCCCCTCGATCATGGCGTGGATGCGCGAGTCGAAGACGTAGACGCCGGCCACGGCCAGGGTGCTCGGCGGGTCGGCCGGCTTCTCGACGAGCTTCGTGATGCGCTCCCCGTCCACCACGGCGACGCCGAGCGACTTGGCCGCCTCGCGGGTCACGGGCACGAGCGCCATGACGGCGTTGCTCTCGCCCGGCCTGAAGCGGTTCACGAACTCCGTGATGCCGTGCTCGAAGAGGTTGTCGGAGAGGTACATGACGAACGACTCGTCGCCGAGGAACTCGCGCGAGACCTTGACGGCGTGCGCCAGGCCCTGCGGGGGGTTCTGCATGATGTACTCGAAGCGCACGCCGGGGTAGCCCTCCAGCGTCTCCTTGATGGAGTTGAGCGTGAGGTAGCTGACCACGACGCCGATCTCGCGCACGCCGGCCTCGACCAGGTTGTCGACGGCGTGGTGGATGAGCGGCTTGTTGGCCAC